>DATINN010000748.1:0-7175 GCA_035474175.1 Mycobacteriales bacterium
CGACCGGGAACGGCTCGGTGCCGACGGGCGGCGGGTACGGGACGGGCAACGGCGGCGCCGGGTATGGCGGGCAGAGCGGTGCGGCGGCGGAGAGCGAGAAGGCGCGGGCGGCGCTGAACCGGCTGCGGGCCGAGGTCGGCAAGGTCGTCGTCGGCCAGGACCCGGCCGTCACCGGGCTGGTGATCGCGCTGCTCTGCCGCGGGCACGTGCTGCTCGAAGGCGTGCCCGGCGTGGCCAAGACGCTGATGGTCCGGGCGCTGTCGGCGTCGCTGGAGCTGGAGACGAAGCGACTGCAGTTCACCCCCGACCTGATGCCCGGCGACGTGACCGGCTCGCTGATCTACGACGCCCGCAACGCCGAGTTCTCCTTCCGCCCCGGGCCGGTCTTCACCAACCTGCTGCTCGCCGACGAGATCAACCGGACCCCGCCGAAGACCCAGGCGTCGCTGCTGGAGGCGATGGAAGAGCGCCAGGTCTCGGTCGAGGGCGAGCCGCGGCCGCTGCCGGACCCGTTCGTGGTGGTCGCGACGCAGAACCCGATCGAGTACGAGGGGACGTACCCGCTCCCGGAGGCGCAGCTGGACCGGTTCCTGCTCAAGCTGACCGTGCCGCTGCCGTCCCGGGACGAGGAGTTCCGGGTGCTCAACAACCATCACCGCGGGTTCGACCCGCGGGACCTGCGGGCGGCCGGCGTCACCAAGGTCGCCGACGCCGCCGACCTGGCCGCCGGCCGGGCCGCGGTGCGCGGGGTGCAGGCCGCGGCCGAGGTCCTCGCGTACGTGGTGGACCTCTGCCGGGCCACCCGGCAGTCGCCGTCGCTGTCGCTGGGCGCCTCCCCGCGTGGCGCGACGGCGCTGCTGTCGACGGCCAAGGCCTGGGCCTGGCTGTCGGGCCGGGACTACGTCACCCCGGACGACGTGAAGGCACTGGCCCGCCCGACGCTGCGGCACCGGGTCGCGGTCCGGCCCGAGGCCGAGCTCGAAGGCGTGACCGCGGACGGCGTGCTCGACAGCGTCCTCGCCTCGGTGCCGGCGCCCCGGTAACCGGAACCCGTCATGGCCATCACCGGACGCACCGCGCTCGTCGCGGCCCTCGCCGCGCTGCTCGCGCCGCTGGGGACCGGCTGGGTGCTCGTCGCCGTCGGCCTGCTGGCCGTCGGGGTCGGCGTCGACGTGGCGCTGGCGGGGCGCGTCGCCGACCTGGCCATGGAACGCACCGGCGCGACCAGCACCCGGCTCGGCCAGCCGATCGAGGTCGCGCTGGTCGTGACCAACGGCGGCCGGCGGCGGATCCGCGGGGTGCTGCGCGACGCCTGGCTGCCCTCGGCCGGCGCCTCGCCGCGGACGCAGCGGATCGACATCCCGCCGGGCGAACGGCGGCGGCTGGTCAGCACGCTGGTGCCGACCCGGCGCGGCGACCGCACCGCCGCGCACGTCACGGTCCGCTCGATCGGGCCGCTCGGGTTGGCCGGGCGGCAGCGGCGGCACCGGGTGCCGTGGTCGGTCCGGGTGCTGCCGCCGTTCACGTCCCGCAAGTTCCTGCCGGAGAAGCTGGCCAAGCTGCGGGAGCTCGACGGGGCGGTCGCGCTCAACCGGCGCGGGCAGGGGACCGAGTTCGACTCGCTGCGGGAGTACGTCGACGGGGACGACGTGCGCTCCATCGACTGGCGCGCGACGGCCCGGCGCGGGGACATCGTGGTTCGCACGTGGCGTCCGGAGCGGGACCGCCGGCTGGTCTGCGTCCTCGACACCGGGCGCACCTCCGCCGCCCGGGTCGGCGACACGCCCCGGCTCGACGCCGCCCTGGACGCCTGCCTGCTGCTGGCCGCGGTCGCCGCCCGGGCCGGCGACCGGGTCGACCTGCTCGCCGCCGACTCGGTGGTGCGGGCCTCGGTCGAGGGCGCGTCGCGCAACGAGGTGCTGCCGACGCTGGTGCAGGCGATGGCGCCGCTGGAGCCGGCGCTGGTCGAGTCCGACGCCCAGCTGATCGTCGCCGAGGTGCTGCGGCGGGAGCGAAAACGGGCCCTGGTCGTGCTGTTCACCTCGCTCGACGCCGAGCCGATCGAGCAGGGGCTGCTGCCGGTGCTGGCCGGGTTGACCGCCCGGCACACGGTGGTGATCGCCGCGGTCGGCGACCCGCGGGTGGCGGAGCTGGCCGGGCGGCGGGGCGACACCGAGGCCGTGTACGACGCGGCGGCGGCGGAGCGGGCGCTGGCCGATCGGCGGCGGGTCATCGGGCGGCTGCGCCGGCGCGGGGTGCTGCTGGTGGACGCGCCCGCGGACACCTTCGCGTCCTCGGTCGCCGACGAATACCTGTCGCTCAAGGCCGCGGGCCGCCTCTGAGCGGAGCTCCTCCCAGCAGGGCGGTCGAGGCGGGGGCGATCAGGAGACGGGGGCGGTGTCCTCGCGGAGGCCCAGGTCCAGGTCGCCGGTCTCGCCGGCACGGGCGGCCCGGCGGCCGTAGCGGAAGACGTACGCGAAAAAGGCGGCCTCGGCCAGGACGCCGATGCCGATGCGGGCCCAGGTGGGCAGCGGCGACGGGGTGACGAACGCCTCGATCACACCGCTGACGAGCAGGACCACCACCAGCCCGAGGGCGACGGTGATCGCCTCCCGGCCGGCCGCGGCGAGGGCCTGCGCCCGCGGTAGCCGCCCCGGGTCGACCCAGGCCCAGCCCAGTCGCAACCCGGCGCCGGCGGCGACGAACACCGCGGTCAGCTCCAGGATCCCGTGCGGGCTGATCAGCCCGAAGAACACGTCCGCGCGACCGCTGCCGATCATCAGCCCGCCGGTCAGGCCGACGTTCGCCGCGTTCTGCAGGAGCACGAACAGCGAGCCGACCAGCGTGATCCCGAGCACCAGCGTGCCGCCGGCGACGAGCGCGTTGTTGGTCCAGACCTGGAAGGCGAAGGACTGCGCGGGGTTCTCCGAGTAGTAGGTGGCGAAGTCGTTGTTCACCAGCTGGTTGATCTGCTCCGAGGTGCCGATCCGGTTCCACAGCTCGGGGTGCGCGGCGATCCAGCCCATCAGCGCGAAGGACACCAGCGAGAACACCGTCGCCACGCCGCACCACCACGGCCACGCCCGGTACACCGTCACCGGGAACGTCACCGCCGCGAACCGGCGCACCTCCGACCAGGCCGGCGCCGACCCGCCGGCCACGGCGCTGCGACCGCGGGCGACCAGCGACGAGAGCCGGCCGACCAGCGCCGGGTCGGGCGAGCGGGTCCGCACGACCGACAGGTGGGTCGCCCTCCGCTGGTAGAGCATGACCAGCTCGTCGGCCTCCGCGCCGGTGAGCCGGCGCCGGGACACCAGCTCTTCCAGCCGGCGCCACTCCCCCGAGTGCCGCGCGACGAACGCGTCGATGTCCACGCGCGCAGACTATGCGGGAGGATGTGCGCGTGTCCGACGTGGTGACCGGCGAGGCGGTAGCTCTGGACCTGCGCCTGGCGCAGTTGCCCTCCCGGCTGACCGCGGCGGTGCTCGACCTGCTCGTGATGGTCGGGGCGTACGCGATCATCCTGTTCGTCATCTTCGAAGCCGGGCTGTCCGGCGCCGACGACGCGCTGATCGGCGGGATCGGGGTGTCGCTGCTGGTGCTGGTCTTCCTCGTCTACCCGGTGGCGATGGAGACGCTGACCCGCGGGCGGTCGCTGGGGAAGATGGCGCTCGGGTTGCGGGTGGTGCGCGACGACGGCGGCCCGATCACGTTCCGGCAGGCGCTCGTGCGCGGGCTCGTCGGGCTGGCGCTGGAGCGGCCGGGGCTGTTCCTGGGGACGCTGGGGCCGGCGGTCGGGATGGTCGTCGCGATGTTCTCCGCCCGGGGCAAGCGGATCGGCGACATGGCGGCGGGCACCGTGGTGCTGCAGGAGCGGGTGCCGTCGCGTCCACTATGGACACCGGTGATGCCGCCGCCGCTGGCCGGGTGGGCGCCGAGGCTCGACCTGGCCGGGTTCGACGACGCGCTGGCGCTGTCGGTGCGGCAGTTCCTCGACCGGGCCTGGGAGCTGGTGCCGGCGGCGCGGGAGGCGCTGGCGGCCGACCTGGTCGACGAGGTCCGGAGCCGGACCACACCCGATCCGCCGCCGGGCACGCCCGGATGGGCCTACCTGACCGCGATCCTGGCCGAGCGGCGCCGGCGCGAGGAGGACCGGGCGCTGCGGGCGGCGGGGCTCCCGCCGATGCCACCCGGGTGGTATCCGGGCTGGCCGGTGCCGGCGCGCGGGTACGCCGGGGCGCCCGGCCAGTATGCGGTCCCCGGGCCACCCGGCGGACCCGGCCAGCCGGGCTGGCCCCGCCAGTACGGCGGCGGACCCGCCGGACCAGGCCAGGCCGGTGGACCCGGCGGACCCGGCCAGCCCGGCGGACCTGGCCAGCCCGGCGGACCGGGCCAGTACGGCGGACCGGGCCAGTACGGCGGACCCGGTGGGCCGGGGCCCTACGTTCCGTACGGGAGCGGCGGGCAACCGGGCCCGTACGTCGCGCCGGACCTCTACCGCCCCGGCTCCTGACGGCACGGCGCCCCGGCGGAAGGCCGGGGACGCCGCGAGGATCAGCTGCCGTGCTCCCAGGAGTTGAGGTACTCGCTCTGGGCCGGCGTCAGCACGTCGATGTCGATCGCCATCGACGCCAGCTTGAGCCGGGCGACCTCCTTGTCGATCTCCTCCGGCACCTCGTGCACGCCCGGCGCCAGCGTCGAGGACGCCCGCGCCAGCCACTCCGCCGTCAGCGCCTGGTCGGAGAAGGACATGTCCATCACCGCGGCCGGGTGACCCTCGGCCGCGCCCAGGTTGACCAGCCGGCCCTCGGCCAGCAGCAGCAGGCGCCGCCCGTCGGCCAGCACGTACTCGTCGGTCTGGTGGCGGACCTTCGAGTTCTTCGACACCGCGTTCTTCTCCAGCCAGGCCACGTCGATCTCGATGTCGAAGTGGCCGGAGTTGCAGAAGATCGCGCCGTCCTTCATGACCTCGAAGTGCTCGGCCCGCAGCACGTCGCGGTTGCCGGTGACGGTGATGAACACGTCGCCGAGACGCGCCGCCTCGGTCATCGGCATCACCCGGAAGCCCTCCATGGTCGCGTCCAGCGCCTTGGTCGGGTCGATCTCGGTGACGATGACGTTGGCGCCCATGCCCTTGGCCCGGCTGGACACGCCCTTGCCGCAGTAGCCGTACCCGGCCACGACGACGGTCTTGCCCGCCAGCAGCGTGTTGGTCGACCGGAAGATCGCGTCCAAAGTGGACTGTCCGGTGCCGTACTTGTTGTCGAACATGTGCTTGGTGTCGGTGTCGTTCACCGCGACCATCGGGAACTTCAGCGCGTTGTCGGCCGCCATCGCGCGCAGTCGGATCACGCCGGTGGTGGTCTCCTCGCAGCCGGCCTTGACCGTCTCCAGCAGCTCCGTACGCGAGGTGTGGACGGTGTTGACCAGGTCGCAGCCGTCGTCGAAGACGAAGTCGGGCCGGCTGTCGAGAGCGGCGTTGATGTGCCGGTAGTAGCCCTGGGTGTCGACGTTGTGGCGGGCGAAGACGCTCACGCCGTATTCGGCGACCAGCGCGGCCGCGGTGTCGTCCTGTGTGGACAGTGGGTTGGACGCGCACAGGTGCAGCTCGGCGCCGCCGGCCTTGAGCGCGCGCATGAGGTTCGCGGTCTCGGTGGTGACGTGCATGCAGGCGGCGAGCGTGACGCCCTCGAACGGGCGCTCCTTCTCGAACCGCTCGCGGATCTGCCGCAGCACCGGCATCGAGCGCTCGGCCCACTCGATCCGGCTCTTGCCCTGCGCCGCCAGTCCGATGTCGGCGACGTCGTGCTTCGGGAGTTCGGTCATGACGGCGACGGTACGGCCGGATCCGGCGCCGACCCGCCTTCTTGACACGAGATTGTCAGATTGCTTCGCTGGATGGATGCTGAGCATCACCGCTGCGGCCCGGCAGCTCCGGACGACACCGCGCATGCTGCGCTACCGGGAGTCGCTCGGGCTGCTGCCGGCCGACCGGGCGCCGCGCACGCACCGGCGGTACGACGAGGAGTCGATGCGCGCCGCGGCGTACGCGATCACGCTCGAGCAGACGTACGACGTGACGCCGTCCGCGCTGGCCTTCGCGCTCCGCGCGCTCACCGAGTCGCGGGTCAACGCGGACGTCCGGCGGCTGTCCGAGCTGATCGGTCCCGGGCGCACCCCGCTGGCGGCGCTGGACTTCGAGCAGCAGAAGGCGCGGCGGCTGCTGCGGCCGCCGAACCCGATGCTGCCCCGGGGTTGAACCGCTCCGGTGGGCGCGAGAGTATGCCGACGCCCGGGTACGCCGGGAGGACGCCGACCGCGGACGGGAGCGACGTGCAGGAACGCCTGGGCGACGTGCTCGGCGCGGCACCCGACGCGCCCGAGTCCGACGACGAGGCGTTCGAGCAGGTCCGAGCGCGGGTCCAGGCGCTGATCAGCGCGGCGCGGACGCTGTCGGACACCTGCGCCGACCTGGCCGACGCGCTGCGGCCGGCGGTGCACGACGACCCGCTGATCTCCGGGTTCGGGCGGCTGCGGGCCGAGCGCACGGCCGCGCTGCTGGACGAGGCGGCGTCGGCGGCGCGGGGGACGCTCGGGTTGCTGCACTCCGCGTACGGGGCGCTGGACAAGCGGCCGCGGCTCGGGCCGCCGGTGCCGCGGTCGGGGGCGACGACCTGGCCGGACGCGTTCGTCGAGGTGCCGCCGCGGGCGTTCACGGTCGAGGACGAGGCGGGCACGGCGCTGGAGCGCAGGCCCGCCGGTCGCGAGGCGCCGGCCGTCGGGAGTGCGGCGGGCGCCGGGTCGGATGCCACGGATCCGCACGGGATCCCGGCCGTGGGATCTTCCGCTGGCAGGACCCCCGAGGGTCCCGTCGCGGAGGTCGGCGCTGGTGCGACGGACCCGCACGGCATCCCGGCCGTCGAGGTGCCCGCTGCCGAGGCTGGGCGGCCCGCGACCGAACTCCCGTTCGGCGGAGTCTCGTCCGATGAGACGCCGGCCGACGAGACTCCGGCCGACGAGACTCCGGCCGTCGACGCTCCAGCGAGCGACGAGGCGATCGACGGCGCGGCAGCGGAGACGCCGACCGACATCGATCCGGGCGGGATTTCGGCCGACGAGATCGTCGCCGTCGATGCGCCGACTGCTGGCGCCGGGGAGCCGGTCGACGAGGAGTC
>DATINN010000749.1:0-2740 GCA_035474175.1 Mycobacteriales bacterium
CACGTCGACACCGAGGGCGCGCTCGCCGCCGCCCGCGCGGTCGACGAGTCCGACGGCCCCAAGGGCCCGCTGGCCGGGGTGCCGCTGGCGCTGAAGGACGTGATCGTCACCCGGGGCGTGCCGACCACGGTCGGCTCCAAGATCCTCGAGGGCTGGATCCCGCCCTACGACGCGACGATCACGACCCGGCTCAAGGCCGCCGGCATCGTGATCCTGGGCAAGACCAACATGGACGAGTTCGCGATGGGCTCCTCCACCGAAAACAGTGCGTACGGGCCGAGTCACAACCCCTGGGACCTGGACCGGATCCCGGGCGGCTCCTCCGGCGGCTCGTCCGCGGCGGTGGCCGCGTTCACCGCGCCGCTCGGCATCGGCACCGACACCGGCGGCTCGATCCGGCAGCCGGCCGCGGTCACCGGCCTGGTCGGCCACAAGCCGACGTACGGGGGAGTCTCGCGTTACGGGCTGGTCGCCTTCTCCTCCTCCCTCGACCAGGCCGGCCCGTTCGCCCGGACCGTGCTCGACGCGGCGCTGCTGCACGAGGCGATGGCCGGGCACGACCCGTGCGACTCGACCTCGATCGACGCCCCGGTCCCGCCGGTGGTGGCGGCCGCGCGCCAGGGCGGCACCGGCGACCTGTCCGGGCTGCGGGTCGGCGTGGTCAAGGAGCTGTCCGGCGAGGGCTACGAGCCCGGCGTCGAGGCCGCCACCCGCGACGCGCTGGCCCGGCTGGAGAAGCTGGGCGCGACCGTGCACGAGGTCTCCTGCCCCTCCTTCGCGTACGCGCTGCCGGCGTATTACCTGATCGCGCCGAGCGAGTGCTCCTCCAACCTGGCCCGCTTCGACGCGGTGCGTTACGGGCTGCGGGTCGGCGACGACGGCGTCCGGTCGCTGGAGGAGGTCATGTCGCTGACCCGGGAGGCCGGCTTCGGCGCCGAGGTCAAGCGCAGCATCATCCTGGGGACGTACGCGCTGTCCTCGGGCTACTACGACGCCTACTACGGTCAGGCCCAGAAGGTCCGGACGCTGATCGGGCGCGACTTCGCGGCCGCGTTCGAGCACGCCGACGTGCTGGTCTCGCCGTCCACGCCGACCGTCGCGTTCCCGATCGGCGCCCGCGCGAACGACCCGCTGGCGATGTACGCGGCCGATCTCTGCACGCTGCCGGCCTCGCTGGCCGGCCTGCCGGCCATCTCCGTCCCGAGTGGACTGTCGGAGGGGCTGCCGGTCGGGCTGCAGGTGATGGCGCCGGCGCTGGCCGACGACCGCTGCTACCGGGTCGCGGCCGCGCTGGAGGCCGACCACGGCCACCCGCTCACCGAGGAGGCCCCGGTCCTGTGACTGTGTCCACTGTCCACGGCGGACCGTCCACCGAGGAGGCCCGGTGACCACCATCGAGTCCGTCGAGGACGTCGCGGTCCGCTACGACCCGGTCATCGGGCTGGAGACGCACGTCGAGCTGGGCACCGCGTCGAAGATGTTCTGCGGCTGCCCGACCACGTTCGGGGCCGAGCCCAACACCCAGGTCTGCCCGGTCTGCCTGGGCCTGCCGGGCTCGCTGCCGGTCGCCAACGCGGCCGCGATCGAGTCGACCATCCGCATCGGCCTCGCGCTGCACTGCGACATCGCGTCCTGGTGCCGGTTCGCCCGGAAGAACTACTTCTACCCGGACATGCCGAAGGACTTCCAGATCAGCCAGTACGACGAGCCGCTGTGCACCGACGGCTACCTCGACGTCACCGTGGACGGCACGCCGGTCCGGGTCGAGATCGAGCGGGTGCACCTGGAGGAGGACACCGGCAAGTCGCTGCACGTCGGCGGGGCCACCGGCCGCATCCACGGCGCCGACCACTCGCTGGTCGACTACAACCGGGCCGGCATCCCGCTGGTCGAGATCGTCACCCGCCCCGTCTTCGGCACCGGCGCGCTCGCCCCCGCCGTCGGCCGGGCGTACGTGACGGAGCTGCGCGAGGTGCTGCGCGGCCTCGGCGTCAGCGACGTGCGGATGGAGCAGGGCTCGCTGCGCTGCGACGTCAACCTGTCGCTGTCGCCGGCCGGCTCCGGCGTGCTCGGCACCCGCAGCGAGACCAAGAACGTCAACTCGCTGCGCTCGGTCGAGCGGGCCATCCGGTTCGAGATGGGGCGGCAGGCCTCGGTCCTGGACGACGGCGGCCGGATCGTGCAGGAGACCCGCCACTTCCACGAGGACACCGGGGTGACCACGCCCGGCCGCAGCAAGGAGGAGGCCACCGACTACCGCTACTTCCCCGAGCCCGACCTGGTGCCGCTGGCGCCGGACCCGGAGTGGGTGCAGCGGCTGCGCTCGACCCTGCCGGAGCTGCCGGCCGAGCGCCGGGCCCGGCTGGCCGGGGAGCTCGGCGCGACCGAGTTCGAGCTGGAGTCGATGACCAACGCGGGCGTGCTCGACCTGGTCGCGGCGACCGCGGCCGCGGGCGCGCTGGCGGCCGAGGCCCGCAACTGGTGGCTGGGCTACCTGGCCCAGAAGGCCAACGAGGCCGGCGTCGAGGCCGCCGACCTGGCGATCACCCCGGTCCAGGTGGCCCGCGTCGTCGCGCTGGTCGACGACGGGACGCTGTCCACCGGGCTGGCCCGGCAGGCGGTCGACGGGGTGCTGGAGACCGGCGCCGACGTCGACGCCGTGGTGGCCGAGCGCGGGCTGGTCCGGGTGTCCGATGTGGACGCGCTGGGCGCGGCCGTGGACGCGGCGATCGCGGCCCAG
>DATINN010000750.1:0-3312 GCA_035474175.1 Mycobacteriales bacterium
CGAGACGGCGTTCGAGAACGTCCTCCAGGACGATCTGGTGATCGCCCGCGCCGACGGCACGCCGGTCTACCACCTGGCCGTGGTCGTCGACGATCACGACGCGAAGATCACGCATGTCGTCCGATGCGCCGACCACTATTCCACCGATCCACTGGGTCACCGGCAAGGACGCGGGCGACATCTCCCAGCTCGCCCCGGGCCGGCTCGTCGCCCCGGCCGCCGTGCTGGACCTGGCCGGGGCCGACCCCGACTTCCTGCTGGAGATCGACCACGTGAAGGCCTGGGAGGAGGCGCACGGCCCGCTGCCCGACGGCGGCTGGCTGCTCTACCGCACCGGCTGGGACACCCGGGCGCACTCCCAGGACGAGTTCCTCAACGCCGACGCGACCGGCCCGCACACCCCGGGCGTCTCGGTCGAGTGCGCGAGGTGGCTGGCCGAGGAGACCCCGATCCTCGGCCTCGGCGTCGAGACCGTCGGCACCGACGCCGGCACGGCCCACTCGTTCGAGCCCGCGTTCCCGTGCCACACGTTCCTGCTCGGCGCCGGCAAGTACGGCCTGACCCAGCTGCGCAACCTGCAGCTGCTGCCGCCGACCGGCGCGGTGCTGGTGACCGGTCCGCTGCCGATCGTCGGCGGCTCCGGCAGCCCGACCCGGGTGCTGGCGCTCGTGGAGCGCTGAGCCGTCAACCGGCGGAACGACCAAGGGAGCTCATGACAATGCTGGTCAGCGAGGCCGTCGGCCGGGCGGTGGTGGCGCTCGGCGCCGATCGAGTGTTCGGCGTCGTCGGCAGCGGCAACTTCCACGTCACCAACGCGATGGTCGCCGCCGGGGCCGAGTACGTCGCGGCGCGGCACGAGGCCGGCGCGACCACGATGGCCGACGCGTACGCGCGGGTGAGCGGGCGGCTCGGCGTGGTGACCGTCCACCAGGGACCGGGGCTGACCAACGCGACGACCGGGATCACCGAGGCGGCCAAGAGCCGGACGCCGCTGCTGGTGCTGGCGGCCGAGACCGGCGCGGCCGCGGTCCGCTCCAACTTCCGCATCGACCAGGCCGGGCTGGCCGCCGCGCTCGGCGCGGTGCCCGAGCGGGTGCACAGCGCCGGCTCGGCCCGGGCCGACGTGGTCCGCGCGGTCCGCCGGGCCGTGGTCGAGCGCCGCACGGTCGTGCTCAACCTGCCCCTGGACGTGCAGGCGCAGGAGTTCCCCGGCGACCTGGACGGCCTGACCCCGGTACGCCCGCTGCCCGCACCGCGGCCGGCCGCGGACGCCGCCGCCGCGCTCGGGCGGCTGATCGCCGGGGCCGAGCGGCCGGTGTTCCTGGCCGGCCGCGGCGCCCGCGCGGCCGGACCCGAGCTGGCCGCCCTGGCCGGCCGGAGCGGCGCCCTGCTGGCCACCTCGGCCGTGGCCAAGGGGCTGTTCGCCGGCGACCCGTGGGCGCTGGACGTCTCCGGCGGCTTCGCCACCCCGCTGGCGGCGGAGCTGATCGCCGGGGCCGATCTCGTGGTCGCCTGGGGCTGCTCGCTGTCGATGTGGACGACCCGGCACGGCCGGCTCGTCGGTCCACATGCGACGGTCGCGCAGGTCGACCTCGACCCGGACGTCTTCGGCGCCAACCAGCCGGCCGACCTGGCCGTCCTCGGCGACGTGGCCGCGACCGCGGCCGCCCTCGACGTCCCGGCCGCGACCGGCTACCGGACCCCGGAGGTCAAGGACCGGATCGGCGCGGAAGGCCGCTGGCGCAGCGTGTCCTATGTAGACAGTGGCACCGGCGGCGACAGTGGAACCGGCGGAGACGGTCGCACCGGCGGCGGCACCATCGACCCGCGGACGCTGTCCATCGCGCTGGACGACGCGCTCCCGGCCGACCGCGTGGTCGCCGTCGACTCCGGCAACTTCATGGGCTACCCGAGCATGTACCTGGACGTGCCGGACGCGCACGGCTTCGTCTTCACCCAGGGCTTCCAGTCGGTCGGGCTCGGGCTGGCCAGCGCGATCGGGGCGGCGCTGGCCCGGCCGGACCGGCTGCCGGTGGCGGCGCTCGGCGACGGCGGCGCGCTGATGGGCATCGCCGAGCTGGAGACCGCCGTCCGGTTGCACCTGCCGCTGGTCGTCGTGGTCTACGACGACCGGGGCTACGGCGCCGAGGTCCACCACTTCGGCCCGGACGGCTTCGACCTGGCCACCGTCCGGTTCCCGGACGCCGACATCGCCGCGATCGCCCGCGGCTTCGGCTGCGCCGGCGTCACCGTGCGGCGGCGGGCCGACCTGGCCCCGCTCACCGACTGGCTACGGGGTCCGCGGGAGACACCGATCCTGCTCGACGCCAAGGTCAGCGCCGACCGTGGCGCCTGGTGGCTCGAAGAAGCCTTCCGCGGCCACTAGACCGCACAGCCACTTGACCCCACGGCCACTGGACCGCTGGCCCACTGGACCGCACGGCCACTGGACCGCAGGGCCAGTAGACCGCACAGCCGCTAGACCGGGGTGACCTCGGCGTCGGTGAAGCCGGTCGCGGCCCGGAACGCGTCGAGCACGTCGGGACCGGGGCTCGCCGACAGCAGCACCGACTGCCCGTCCCGGAGCCCGGCGCGCAGGTCCCAGTCGTCCACGATCGCGAGCACGTCGCCGGTGGACAGCTCGACCACCACGACGGCCCGGTCGTCGGCCTGCTCCGCGTTGGTGCGCAGCCGGTCCGCGGCCGGCTTCCAGTCGAAGCCGACCCGGGCCACGGCCGGCGCGTCCAGCACGTCGGGCCGGTCCTTCCAGGACAGCACCCGGTAGGGCGGCACCGGCCACGGCCGCGACGCCTCCAGCCGGTCCGCCAGCCGGGTCAGGAACGAGCGCACCGCGTCCTCGTCGTGCGGCTGCGGGATGCTGCCGGTCAGCCGCTTCCCGCTGGCCAGGGCGGAGCGCAGCGCGTCCAGGGTGGTCTGCGGCGACCGGCCGACCAGCGGCCGCTCGACCACCTCGCGGGCGCCGCGGGCCACCAGCTGCTCGTCGTCCAGCGTGGGTGCGAACTGGGTCTGGTAGAGCACCCCGTTCACCGTCGGGCGCCACTGCTGCTCGTCCACCGCCTGCTCCTCAGTTGGGGGCGATCATCATGATCTGATCATCCCGGATGGGGATGCCGGCGTCGCGCAGCCGTTGCACCATCTGCTGCGTCATCGCCTGGGTCGGACGATAGTGCCCGCTCTGGTCGGTCAGCCGGACCAGCTCACCGTTGCGGACCTCGAGCTCGCCGGCGGCGGACACCGGCTTGCCGCCGAGCAGGCTGGAGTGGTGGAACGCGCCGACCTCCTGGTAGTTGG
>DATINN010000751.1:0-2491 GCA_035474175.1 Mycobacteriales bacterium
GCCCGGGGCCGGGTGAGCGGGAGCTGGCGCGGGTCCGGCTGGAGCGGCACGGCCGCGCCGTGCTGGCCCGGCTGACCGGGGAGATCGACCTGTCCAACGCCGGCACGGTCGAGGACCAGGTCAGCGCGGGCCTGGGCGACACGACCGCGGTCGCCGTGGACCTGTCCGGGCTCAGCTACCTCGACAGCGCCGGCCTGTCCCTGCTGGCCCGGCTGTCCGGCCGGCTGACCGCGGCGGCCGGCTCGCTGCGGCTGGTCGCGCCGCCGGAGGCGGTGGTGAGCCGGACGCTGGCCGTCTCCGGGCTGGCCGCGGCGATCCCGGTCGACGAGACCGTCGAGGCGGCCCTGGCCGCGCTCGGCCCGGCGTGACCCCCGACGACCGGGTCCCCGCGTTCTGGCAGCGGCTCGGCCTGCCCGGGCTGATCGACGTGCACGTGCACTTCCTGCCGCCGCGGGTGCTGGCGGCGGTCTGGGCCTACTTCGAGCGGGCCGAGCAGAACTACGGCCGGGCCTGGCCGATCGTCTACCGGGGCAGCGACGAGGAGCGGATCGGGCTGCTGCGCGGGTTCGGGGTGCGCGCCTTCCCGGCCCTGGCGTACCCGCACAAGCCCGGGATGGCCGCCTTCCTCAACGACTGGACCCTGGACCTGGCCGCGACGACGCCGGACTGCGTCCCGTCGGCCACGTTCTTCCCCGAGCCGGACGCCGGCGACTACGTCCGGGCCGCGCTCGAACGGGGCGCGCGCGAGTTCAAGGCTCACCTGCAGGTCGGCCGCTACGACCCGACCGACCCGCTGCTGGACCCGGTGTGGGGCGCGCTGGCCGAGGCCGGGACGCCGGTCGTGGTGCACTGCGGCAACGGGCCGATCCGGGGCGAGCACACCGGCGTCGGCCCGATGGAGGCCGTGCTGCGCCGGCACCCGGGCCTGGTGCTGGTCGTCGCGCACGCCGGCATGCCCGACTACCTGGACTTCGCCGCGCTGGCCGACCGGCACCCGCGGGTGCACCTGGACACCACGATGCTCGGCACGCCGTTCACCGAGTCGATGGCGCCGATGCCGGCGTCGCTGCCGTCCCGGCTGGCCGATCTGGGCGACCGGGTCGTGCTCGGCACCGACTTCCCCAACATCCCGTACCCGTACCTGACCCAGCTGGAGGCGCTGGCCCGGCTGGAGCTGGGTGACGACTGGCTGCGCGCTGTCTGCTGGTCCAACGGGATCCGGCTGCTCGGTCTGGACGAGGACGGAACCGTCGGAGGTTCTGGCTAGTCTGCCCTACATGCGCATTGTGTCCGCAGTCGTCGCGTCGATCGCGCTCGCCGTGCTGCCCGCGCTGCCGGCCGCGGCCGAGGACGCCTCCGGCACCGCCGGCGAGAGCATCACGTCCTACGACGTGCGCCTGGCCGTCCGGCCGGACGGCTCGCTGCAGGTCGAGGAGACCATCGCGTACGACTTCGGGACGCACGCGCGGCACGGGATCGAGCGCGAGATCGTCACCGAGCAGCGCTACGACGGCAGCCACAACCGGCGCTACCCGGTCTCCGACGTCACCGTGAGCTCGGCCGACGCGCCCGACCAGGTCGAGGTCAGCAGCGGCGGCAAGCAGACCTCGCTGCGCATCGGCGACCCGGACCGCACCGTCACCGGCACCCACACCTACCGGATCGCCTACACCGTGGCCGCGGCCACGACCCGCTTCGACGACCACGACGAGCTGTACTGGAACGCGGTCGGTCCCGACTGGCCGGTGCCCGTCGAGGCGATCACCGTGCAGGTCAGCGGCGCGCAGGTGACCCGGGCGACCTGCTTCGCCGGGCCGCCGGGCGGCACCGCGGGCTGCCGGGACGCCCGGGCCGAGGGCTCGTCGGCGAGCTACCGCGGCAGCGAGCTGGCCCCGGGCAACGTGCTGACCGTGGTCGCCGCCTTCCCGCCCGGCACCGTCGCCACCGCCGCGCCGATCCTGTCCGACCGGCTGACGCTGCGGCGGTTCCTGGTCGGCACCCCGGCGTACGCGGTGCCGCTGGCGCTGCTGGTCGCCGGCGGGCCGCTGTTCCTGCTGCTGCGGGGCCGGCGCCGGAAGCGGGCGCAGGAGGAGCCGGCCCTGGCCTACCGCACCCAATACCAGCCCCAGCCGCCGGCCGGGATGCGCCCGCTGCTGGCCAACATGCTGCTGTCCGGCACGTTCCGGACGGTCGACCCGGTCGCGGTGCTGCTGGACCTCTCCGCCCGCGGCTACCTGTCGATCACGCCGCTGTCCAAGCGGGACTGGCGCCTGGTCGCGGCCCGGCCGCCGGACGGGTCGCTGCGCCCGGAGGAGCAGGAGGTGCTGCGGGCGGCGTTCGCGAAGGGCCCGGACACCACGCTGGCCGCGGCCGGGCGGGCGGTGGCCCGGCTGCGCAGCCGGCTGCGCGGCATCGCCCGGACCGCCGTGGTCGAGCAGGGCTGGTATCGCACGCGGCCGGGGGAGCGGTCCGGGCTGGTCGCGCTCGGGGT
>DATINN010000752.1:0-3225 GCA_035474175.1 Mycobacteriales bacterium
CTGGGAGTGCTGCGCGTCATCTGCACGGTCGTGGGAGCCGTGGTGCTGTACTGCGGCCTCATGGCCGCGGCCTGGTACGGCGTGATGCGCGCCGGCCGCCGCCGGGCCCGGGTCAACGCCGAACGCCGCGCCGACGCCCGCTCCGTGCCGGTGACCGCGCCCGAGGGCGACCAGCGCCAGGGCCGCGACCGCCGGGCCCGGTCCTGGGAGGAGCTGCCGTCCTGGCTGTGGCGGGACCGGCCCTGGGCCGTCGCCGTCGTGCTGCTGGGCGCGCCCTCGGTGCGGGACCGCACGGCGCCGTTCGTCGACTTCCCCAACCGGGTGATCGACTGGCGGACCCTGATCGAGGAGTCCCGGGCCTGGCCGCCGGACCAGCGGCTGCTGGTGCAGAGCGCGTACGAGATGGCCTTCGACACCCCGGGCGAGGTCACCCGGGCCATGTCCGACCCGGTGACGCTGCGGGACCTGGTCCGGCACCTGGACGACGACGAGGTCGAGCGCATCCGGGTCGCCATGCAGATCCGCCGCGGCCGCCTCGAGCCGGAAGACGGGATCACCACCCTCTCCTAGGGCACCCCTCGCGGGCATCTGGCGGCGCCACCGGCATCCACCGACGCCCACGAGGCGCGCCCTAGGCTGACCGCGTGGTCATCCCGATCTACGACTCGAACCCGACCCGCCGCCGCCCGTACGTCACCTGGGCGCTGATCGGGGTGACCGTGCTGGCGTTCCTGCTCTCGCCGGTGGTGCGCGGGCCGATCTTCGGGCAGCCGTCGACCGCGCAGTTGTGCCGCCAGCAGGCGTACTTCCTGGAGTACGGCGCGGTGCCGACCGAGCTGGTGCACAACCGGCCGCTGCCCTACACGTACGGGCAGGCGGCGGGGGAGGGGCAGTGCTTCCAGGAGACCCCGTCCTACACCAAGCGGCCGTGGCTGTCCGCGGTCACGGCGATCTTCGTGCACGGCGGCTGGGGCCACCTGCTGGGCAACATGCTGTTCCTGTGGGTGTTCGGCAACAACGTCGAGGACCGGTTCGGGCGGCTGCGGTTCCTGCTGTTCTACCTGGCCGTCGGCGTGCTCTCGACCTACGCGTACGCGCTGACCCGGGCGGGCGCGACCGAGCCGCTGGTCGGCGCGTCCGGGGCGATCTCCGGCGTGCTGGGGGCGTACCTGCTGCTGTTCCCGCGGGCCAAGGTGCTCTCGCTGGTCAGCTTCCTGTTCTTCTTCCCGCTGCGGCTGCCGGCCTGGGTCGTGCTCGGCTTCTACTTCCTGCTCCAGGCCTTCTACGCGTACGGGGTGGGGATGGGCACCGGCGGGGCGGTGGCGTACCTGGTGCACGTGGTCGGGTTCGTGCTCGGGGTCGGGGTGGTGCTGGCGCTGGGCAACCGGCTGCGACCACCGCCGTTGCCACCCCGGCCGCAATGGGCCTAGACCCGCCCTAGACGGCCCCGGTGTGGGCGCCGTCGGCCGGGTCGATCTCGTGCAGCAGCCGGCCGGCGTCGACGTAGAGGGAGACCAGCGTGCGGGGGTCGTCCTCGGAGGGCAGCCGCTCCAGCGCGTCGGAGACGTGGGTCATCCCGGCCACCGCGGCGTCGTGGGCCCGCTCCAGCTCGGTGCGGTCGCCGCCGACCTGCAGCCGGCCGAACGCGGCCACCGCCGCCCCGGCCTGCTCCAGCGGGTCGGCCAGCGCCGCCGTCACCGCCGCCAGCGAACCGGTGCCGAGGAAGTCGGCCCCGGCCTGGTCGGAGAGGTCGGACAGGGCGCGGGTGACACCGCGGAGCTGGGTGGCGACGTGCTCCAGGGCGGTGTGGGCCTCGGTCAGCCGGGCCACCGCCTCGGCCTCGTTGCGGGCGAGCGGGTTGTAGAGCAGGCTCTCGTCCCCGCGCCGGACCGCGTCCCCGGCCCGGGCCCGGGCCCCGTCCAGCTCCCGGGCCCGGCGCAGCCAGTCCTGCGCCGCCCGGTGGTCCCAGCGGGTGCGCAGCCCGGTGCCGATGTCGGCCAGCAGCAGGCCCAGGTCCGCGGCCACCCGGGCGATCTCGGCGGCCGCGCTCTGCACGTGCGTCGGGGGCGCGAGCAGCGCGTTGACCAGCACCCCGACCACGGCGCCGAGCAGGGTGTCGACGATCCGCAGGGTGCCGTAGCCGGTGCCCAGGGCGAGCACCAGCAGGGCCGAGATCGCGACCTGGTTGACCTGCTTGCCCAGCCGCAGCAGGTGCCCGACCACCAGCGCGATGAGGATGACGATGCCGACGGTCCAGGTGTGCACGCCCAGCACCCGGACCACCGCGATCGCGCCGCCGACGCCGACGGTCACCCCGACCACCTGCTGGATCCCGAAGGTGACCGTCTGCTTGACCGTGACCTGCACGGTCAGGATCGCGCCGAGCGCGGCCAGGGCCGGTATCGGGGTGTGCAGCAGCTCGATCGCCAGCTCCCAGGACAGGGTCGCGGCCACCGCCGTCTTCGCGATCTGGCGCAGCGTGTCCTGCTCCAGCGTCAGCCAGCGGCGCAGGCCGATCTTGCGCAGCCGCCGCCAGCCCGCTCGCATGCCTGGTCGCTACCCGTTCAGGTGCCGCAGCCACCGCTGCGGCGCGTCCAGGAACTCGCGCCAGTCCCGCACCAGCTCCAGCTCGGCCCACTCCCGGGCGGTGATCCCGTCCTCGCCCAGCTCCAGCACCCGGGCCCCGGGCGCGGCCGCGAGCAGCGGCGAGTGGGTGGCCAGGACCACCTGGGAGCCGGCCGCGACCGCGTCGGCCAGCAGCACCAGCAGGGCCAGGCAGGACCGGAACGACAGCGCGGCCTCGGGCTCGTCGAGGAAGTAGAGCCCGCGCTCGGTCCGGCGCGACTCCAGGAAGGCCAGGAAGCCCTCGCCGTGGGAGCGGGTGTGCAGGCCGGTCCCGTCGAACGCGCGCAGCTCGAACGCGTCGCTGTCGACGGTGTCGAAGACGGCGTGCATCGACTCGGCCCGCAGGAAGCAGCCGCCCTGCGGCGGCGGGCGCTCGGCCTCCAGCGCCAGCTGCCGGAACAGGTCGGTGTAGCCGGGCCGGCCCGCGTCGTCCGGCGTCCACACCGGGCCCCAGTGCGTCACCTCGGCCCCGGTCAGCCGGGCGTGCCAGGCTGCGGCCAGCGCCTCGACCAGCGTCGACTTGCCGCTGCCGTTCTCCCCGACCAGCACCGTCACCCCGGGGTCGAGGTCGAGACC
This sequence comes from Mycobacteriales bacterium, assembly GCA_035474175.1. Taxonomy (GTDB): domain Bacteria; phylum Actinomycetota; class Actinomycetes; order Mycobacteriales; family CADCTP01; genus CADCTP01. The sequence goes on from DATINN010000752.1 coordinate 3,202, forward strand.
CTCCTGCCGCAGCTGACCGATCGC
>DATINN010000753.1:0-8328 GCA_035474175.1 Mycobacteriales bacterium
CCGCGGTACTCGTCGTGGTACTGGTCCGGGTCGAAGTCGGCGCTCATGCTCTCGATCAGCGACTCGGCCATCGACAGCTCCTGCGGGCGGACCGAGATGTCCTCGTCCAGGAAGCCGAAGTCGGGGGTGCGGACCTCGTCCGGCCACACCATCGTCTCCAGCACCAGCACGCCCTCGCGCACCCGCAGCGTCGCCAGCGACTCCCGGGTCCGGATCGCGACCTTGACCAGCGCGACCGACTCGGCCTTCTCCAGCGCGTCGCGCAGCAGCACGTACGACTTCGTCGCGGTCTTGTCCGGCTCCAGGTAGTAGCTCTTCGCGAAGTAGATCGGGTCGACCTGCTCCAGCGGCACGAAGGACAGCACGTCCACCACCCGGGAGGACGCCAGCGGCAGGTCGGCCAGGTCCTCGTCGGTGATCACCACGGTCTCGCCCGAGGGCAGCTCGTAGCCCTTGGCGATGTCCGCGTACGCCACTTCCTCGCCGTCGATCTGGCAGACCCGCTTGTACCGGATGCGCCCGCCGTCCTCGCGGTGCACCTGGTGGAACGAGACGTCCTTCTCCTCGGTCGCGGTGTAGAGCTTGACCGGGATGCTGACCAGGCCGAAGGAGACGGCGCCCTTCCAGATCGCGCGCACGGCACCCACCCCTTCTCCGACGACTGTTCGTGATCCAGCCTGCCGGTTGCGGCGCGTCATGGCCAGTCCCGCCAGCACGAACACGCGGGAAAAGGGCAGGATGTCGGTCGTGCAGCCGATGCTCGCGACCGCCGGGACGCTTCCCACCGGTCCGGGCTGGGCGTACGAGTTCAAATGGGACGGCGTGCGCACGCTGGCCGAGACGAACGCATCCGGGTTCAGCCTGACCAGCCGGCTGGGCAACGACGTGACCACCGCCTATCCGGAGCTGGCCGGCCTGGCCGGGGTGGCCGAGGACGTCGTGCTCGACGGCGAGGTGGTCTCGTTCGTGGACGGGCGGCCGTCGTTCTTCGCCCTGCAGGGCCGGATGCACGTGCGCAAGTCGGTCGAGGCCCGCCGGCTCGCGGCCCAGGCGCCGGTGACGTACCTGGTCTTCGACGTGCTGCGGCTCTACGGCGTCGACCTGACCGACCGGCCGTTCTCGGAGCGGCGGGCCACGCTGGAGCGGCTGGAGGTGGCCGGTCCGCACTGGACGGTCTCGCCGCTGTTCGACGACGGCCCGGCGACCGCGCAGGCCGCCACCGAGAACGGGCTGGAGGGCGTGGTGGCCAAGCGGCTGGCCTCCACCTACCGCCCCGGGCAGCGCACCAGCGAGTGGGTGAAGGTGCGGTTCTCGCACCGGCAGGAGTTCGTCGTCGGCGGCTGGGAGCACGGCGAGGGCGGCCGCTCCGGCGGCATCGGCTCCCTCCTGCTCGGCGTGTACGAGGGGACCGACCTGGTCTACGCCGGCCAGGTCGGCACCGGCTTCAGCGGCGCCGCCCTGCGCTCGATGGAGAAGCGGCTGCGACCGTCCGTTGTGGACACCTCGCCGTTCCGCTCGATGCCGCCGGACGTGCGCGGCCGGCCGATCACCTGGGTGCGCCCGGAGGTGGTGGTGGAGGTGGAGTTCGCCGAGTGGACCCTCGACGGCCGGCTGCGGTTCGCCAGCTTCCAGGGCATCCGGACCGACAAGCGACCGGAGGACGTCGTCCGCGAGCCGGATCCCGGCCGGCGGGGCGCGGAAGGGACAGCACCGTGAGCGAGACGGTGGCGGTGGAGGTCGAGGGCAGGACCCTGCGACTGTCCAATCTGGACAAGGTGCTGTATCCGGAGATCGGGCTCACCAAGGGTGAGATCATCTCCTACTACACCGAGATCGCGCCGGTCCTGCTGCCGCACCTGGCCGGCCGGCCGCTGACCGTCAAGCGCTACCCCAACGGCGTGGACGGGCCGTTCTTCTACGAGAAGAACGCGTCCCGGGGCAAGCCCGACTGGGTCCGCACCGTCCGGCTGCCGGTGCCGGGCAGCACCATGAACCGCGACGAGATCGACTACATCGTCGTGCGGGCGCTGCCCGACCTGGTCTGGCTGGCCAACCTGGCCGCGCTGGAGCTGCACACTCCGCAGTGGACGGTCGGGCCGCGCGGCGGCGTCCGCGGCGCCGACCAGCTCGTGCTCGACCTCGACCCGGGGGCGCCGGCCGCGATCGCGGAGTGCTGCCAGGTCGCGCTGCTGCTGCGGGACGCGCTGGCCGCGCAGGGCCTGAAGGCGGTCGCCAAGACCAGCGGCAGCAAGGGCATGCAGCTGTACGCGGCGATCAAGGAGACCCCGTCCGACACCGTCAACGCGTACGCGCACGAGCTGGCCAAGCAGCTGGAGGAGGAGCACCCGAAGCTGGTCGTCTCCCGGATGACGAAGTCGCTGCGCAAGGGCAAGGTGCTGGTCGACTGGAGCCAGAACAACGCGGCCAAGACGACGGTCAGCGTCTACTCGCTGCGGGCCCGGCCGACCGCGACCGTCTCCACCCCGGTCACCTGGGACGAGGTCGAGGCCGGGGCCGACGGGCAGCCGCTGAGCTTCACCCAGGCCGACGTGCTGGCCCGGGTCGCGGACGGCGACCTGTTCCGGCCGCTGCTGGCGACGAGGCGGCCGGCCCTGCGCTGACGTTACCCGCCAGTAGCCCGTGCGCTGAACAGCGTTGATGCGTTCAGGGCAGTCCGGCGGGGTCCGGGTGGAGTGTTCCGAGAGGGAATCGTTGTAGAACCTCCATCGGGCCGTCACCCGCGCCTAAGGTGGGCGGCAACGAGTTCCGGAAATACCCCGATCCGGGACTGACTGTCCGCTCCGCGTTCCCGGCCATCGTCACCGGTGCCGCGAGGCGGGAGGAGGTGACATGCGCACGGTGTTCGTGACCGGCGGCTCCGGCTTCCTCGGCCGGGCCCTGCTGGACGCCCTGGCCGACCGCGGCGAGACCGTCCTGGCCCTGGCCGGTTCCCAGGCCGAGGCGGACACGGTGGCCGCCCACGGCGCCATCCCGGTGCGCGGCAGCCTGTCCGACCTCGACCTCCTGACCGCCGGCATGCGCGGGGCCGAGCTCGTGGTGCACGCCGCCTGCCGGGCCCGCGGCGGCTGGGCCGCGCTCGACGCGCTGCGCCGGGTCAACGTCGACGGCAGCCGCACGGTGCTGCAGGCGGCCCGCTCGGCCGGCGTGCCCCGGCTGGTGCTGCTGTCCACCGACCAGGTCGTGCTGGGTGACCGGCCGCTGGTCGGCGCGGACGAGTCCTGGCCCTACCCGGCCCGCTTCGTCGGGCCGTTCGCGGCCACCAAGGCCGAGGCCGAGCAGCTGGTGCTGGCGGCCAGCACGCCCGAGCTGGCCACCGTCGCGGTCCGGCCCCGGCTGGTCTGGGGGGCCGGGGACACCGGCCTGCTGCCGCGGCTGCTGGCCGCGGTCCGCTCCGGCCGGCTGCGCTGGGTCGACGGCGGTGCCCACCTGACCTCGACCACGCACGTGCGCAACGCGGTCGAGGGCGTGCTGGCGGCGGCCGACCGGGGCCGCGGCGGCCGGCCCTACTTCGTCACCGACGGGGCGCCGCTGCCCTTCCGCGACTTCGTGACCGGGTTGCTGGCCACCCAGGGGATCGTCCCGCAGGTCGGCAGCGTGTCCGGGCGGGTGGCCCGGGCCGCGGCCGGCGGGACCGGCGCGCTGTGGCGGGCGCTGCCCCTGCCCGGCCGGCCGCCGGTCGACCTGGCCACCGTCCGCGCCATCGGCGAGGAGTGCACGCTGCGCGACGACGCCGCGCGGCGGGAGCTCGGCTACGAGTCCCGCGTCGACCGCGAGCTCGGGCTGGCCGAGCTACGGTCGGAGCACAGCCCCACGACGGCGCCCGGACCGCTGCCGGAGCCGCGCCGGGGCCAGTGACCCCGACGCCCAGGAGGCCGCCGACCGTGACCGCCACCGCCCCCCGCTCCCGCGCGCTCCGGCCGGTGCCGGTCGCGCGGCTGTCCGACGCGCCGCTGCCGCCGGTCGACCCGTCCATCCCGCCCTGGCCGGGGGAGAAGGTCCGCATCGACGGGGCCGACCTGATGGTCCGGCGCACCCCCGGCCCGGCCGGCGGCGGGGAACCCGCGCTCTACGTGCACGGCCTCGGCGGCGCCTCGACCAACTGGACCGACTACGCCGGGCTGCTGGCGACCCGGCTCGACGGCGAGGCGCTGGACCTGCCCGGGTTCGGGCACTCCGGGCCGTCCCCGCGCGGCTACTCCATGGAGCAGCACGCCCGCACCGTCATCGCGTACCTGGAGCGGCGCGGCGCCGGGCCGGTGCACCTGATCGGCAACTCGCTCGGCGGGGTGGCGTCGATCCTGGTCGCCGCGGCCCGGCCCGACCTGGTGCGGACGCTGACGCTGGTCTCGCCGGCGATGCCGTGGCTGCGGCCGCGGCGCGGGTCCGACATCGCGGTGCCGATGCTGATCATGCCCGGCATCGGGGCGCTGGCGCAGAAGCGGCTGGACGCGCTGCCGCCGGAGAAGCGGGCCGCCGGGCTGATCCGGATCTGCTTCGCGCACCCGGAGGCGGTGCCGCCCAACCGGATCCAGGAGGCCGTGGCCGACATGGCCGCGCGCAAGGAGATGCCCTGGTCGGGGCAGGCGTTCACGTCGTCGCTGCGCGGGCTGGCCCGGACCTACCTGACCTTCGGGCCGCGCTCGATCTGGACCCGGGCCCGGCAGGTGACGGCCCCGTCGCTGGTCGTGTGGGGCACCGAGGACAAGCTGGTGCCGGTCGCGCTGGCGCCCCGGACGGCGGCCGAGCTGCCCGACTCGCGGTTGCTGGTGCTGCCGGACGTGGGTCACGTGGCCATGCTGGAGCGCCCGGAAACGACCGCCCGGGCCACTCTCGCGCTGATCGAGGACAACCCGGTCTGAGTCCCCGGTGGGTCGCCCGGCGACGCGCCGACGATGCTGGACAGGGCCCGGCGCTGTGCGATCCTTCCCGGCGTGACTCGTCCGGGACCGGCTCCGCGGGGTCGCCGCCCCGGGCCCCGGGACCGCCGGGTCGAGCCCGGTCCGGTCCGGACCCAGACCGCCGGCCGGGGCGGGCACCGGGCGCCGCGGGGAGCCGCTGCGGACCGGTTCGCCCCGCCGTACCGGATCGTGACGCTGCGCACGCCGGACGGTCCGCTGCGGGCGCGGGTGGACCCGGAGCGGCCGGCCCGGAGCGCGCGGCCGCCGGCGAGCCCGGTGCGGCGGTTCGTGCGGGCCTGGGGCTGGCGGGCGTACGCGCTGCCGCTGCTCACCGTGCTGTCGGTGCTGTGCGGGATCGACGTGGCCAACGGGGCCGAGGCCGGGCTGCCGCTGCTGGGGTCGCGCCCGAGCAGCGCCCCGCCCGCGGCCGCGGCGCCGCCGGCGACGGCAGCGCCGAGCAGCCCGGCGGCCCCGCCCAAGCCGACCTCGACCGGGATCTTCGTCGACGACGGCGGCACCGGGACGGCGCGGCCGCTGCCGCCGACGGCGCTGCCGGGCGGGGCCGCCTTCACCACCAAGGGCACCGGCCGCTTCACCGTGCTGCCGGGCACCTCGAAGGTGTACGGCACCGGCCCGCTGCACCGGTTCACGATCGAGTCCGAGGGCGGGGTCAAGGACGACACCGCGGCGTTCGCGGCGGCGGTGGAGAAGACGCTGTCCGACCCGCGCAGCTGGGGCAATCGCGGGCGGGCCGCGTTCCAGCGGGTCGACAGCGGGACGGTCGACTTCCGGGTCAGCCTGACCGCGTCGCTCACCGTACGGAAGCTCTGCGGCTACGACCTGCCCTACGAGACGTCCTGCTACAACGGCGAGCAGGCGCGGGTCGTCATCAACGACGCCCGCTGGGTCCGCGGCGCGGTCGCGTACGCCGGCAACCTGGCCGCCTACCGGCTCTACGTGATCAACCACGAGGTCGGCCACGCGCTCGGCAACAACCACGTCCAGTGCCCGAAGAAGGGCGCCCTGGCGCCGATCATGATGCAGCAGACGCTCGGCATCTCGACGCCCGGCGTGGGCGCCTGCAAGCCGAACCCCTGGCCGTACCCGTAGCGGGAACAGGGCGCGACCCGTAGCGGGAACAGGGCGCGCCGGCCTTGAGTTGGGCCCGGTGACGAAGAGGAGAGTTCTGTGTCGTTGCCGCCCCTGGTCGAGCCGGCCGCCGAGCTGACGGTCGACGAGGTCGCCCGCTACAGCCGCCACCTGATCATCCCGGACGTCGGGGTGCCCGGGCAGAAGCGCCTGAAGAACGCCAAGGTGCTCATCGTCGGGGCCGGTGGTCTCGGCTCACCCGCCCTGCTCTACCTGGCCGCCGCCGGCGTCGGCACCCTCGGCATCGTCGACTTCGACGTGGTCGACGAGTCCAACCTGCAGCGCCAGGTCATCCACGGCGTGTCCGACATCGGCAAGCTCAAGGCGCAGTCGGCCAAGGAGTCGATCGTCGAGATCAACCCGCACGTCAACGTCGTCCTGCACACCGAGCGGCTGGACTCGGACAACGCGCTCGATATCTTCCGGCCGTACGACCTGATCCTCGACGGCACGGACAACTTCGCCACCCGCTACCTGGTCAACGACGCCTGCGTGCTGCTGGGCAAGCCGTACGTGTGGGGGTCGATCTACCGGTTCGAGGGCCAGGTCAGCGTCTTCTGGAACGAGCACGGCCCCAACTACCGCGACCTCTACCCGGAGCCGCCGCCGCCGGGGATGGTCCCCTCCTGCGCCGAGGGCGGCGTGCTCGGCGTGCTCTGCGCCTCGATCGGGTCGATCCAGGTCAACGAGGCGATCAAGCTGCTCACCGGCATCGGCGAGACGCTGCTGGGCCGGCTGATGGTCTACGACGCCCTGGAGATGTCGTACCGGACGATCAAGATCCGCAAGGATCCCAAGGGCGAGGCGATCACCGGGCTGATCGACTACGAGGCGTTCTGCGGGTTCGTTTCCGACGACGCCCAGCGGGCCGCGGCCGGCTCGACGATCACCGCGACCGAGCTGAAGGACATGCTGGACGCGGGCAAGGACCCGTACCTGGTCGACGTCCGGGAGCCGGTGGAGTACGAGATCGTCAAGATCCCGGGCGGCGTGCTGATCCCGAAGGACCGGATCCTGTCCGGCGAGGCCCTGGCCGAGCTGCCGCAGGACAAGCCGCTGGTGCTCTACTGCCGCACCGGCGTCCGCTCGGCCGAGGCGCTGGCCGCGGTCAAGGCCGCCGGCTTCAAGGACGCGGTGCACGTGCAGGGTGGGGTCACGGCCTGGGCCACCCAGGTCGACCCGAGTCTGCCAACCTACTGAGACATTTCGGGGGCGGCCCCGAGCCCCGGAGCGGCTGACATGACGGTTGGAGCGCGTCCTTCGGCGCACTCACCCAAGGCGGATGCAGGACGGGCCGAGCGTGCTCGGCCCGTTCCTGACAAGGTCGGGGTGGGTGGGCGGGGGAGGAGTGCAAGCATCTCGGCCGGACTGGCCACCCGCCCGATCCAGGGTGGCCGGCCCACGCCGTACGCGGCCGAGGTGCTGGCGGTCGTGGACCGGATCCCGCGCGGCCAGGTCATGTCGTACGGGGACGTGGCCGAGTACGTGGGGAAGGGCTCGGGCCGGTCGGTCGGCGCGGTGCTGAGCCGGCACGGGCACGAGGTGCCCTGGCACCGGGTGGTCCAGTCGACCGGCGGCCCCAACCCGGCCTCGCCGGTCGAGGCGCTGCGGCTGCTGCGGGCGGAGAAGACGCCGATGCGGGGCGACAAGGTGAACATGCGGCTCGCCCGCTGGGACGGGAGATAGATCATGACCGACGACGTTCTCGATCTGCACGAGCGGGCGCTGGCCGAGTTCGGCCGCCGGGTGCACGCGGTCGGCACGGACCAGTGGGGCTGCCCCACGCCGTGCAAGGACTGGGAGGTCCGCAGCCTGGTCAACCACCTGGTGGCGGAGCAGCTGTGGGTGCCGCCGCTGCTGGCCGGCAAGCGGGTGGCCGACCTCGGCGACGGCTTCGCGACCGGCGACCTGCTCGGCGCCGACCCGGTCGGGGCCTGGGACGCCGCGGCCGCCGCCGCGCGGGCCGCGTTCGCCGACGCCGGCGCGCTGACCCGGACCGTGCACCTGTCGTACGCGGACCGGCCGGGCGAGGAGTACGCCCGGGAGATGATCTTCGATCTGGTCGTGCACAGCTGGGACCTGGCCCGCGGCATCTCCGTCGACGACACCGTCGACCCCGATCTGGTCGAGGCCGTCTACGGGCACATCGAGCCGGACACGGACCTGGCCGCCAGCGGGCTGTTCGACCCGCCGGTCCCGGTGCCGGCCGACGCCGACGAGCAGACCCGGCTCAGCGCGCTGACGGGACGCACGCCGTGAA
>DATINN010000754.1:0-11793 GCA_035474175.1 Mycobacteriales bacterium
GCGATCAGGTCGGCCGGCGTGCCTGGGGGCAACCGCGTAAGCAGGCCGTGCAGGAGGTCGGCCTCCAACCGCGCCGACCGCGCCGCATCCCCGCCGTCCGGAGGGGGCGGGGGCGGGGCGATGGAGGGCGGTGCCGCCGCTGCCGGCACCGGAACCGGCACCGGCGGCACCAACTCGGGCGGCACCGCGTCGAGCGGCACCGGATCGAGCGGCACGAACACCGGCGGCAGCGCCTCGGCCGGCCCCGGCTCACCCGGCCCCACCTCAGGCGGGCCGGCCTCGGCCGGTGCCGCCCCCGGCGGTGCCGCTCCGGCCGGTGCCGGCCCGGGCGGCGCAGCCTCGGGAGGTGCGGCCTCGGCGGGGGCCGGGACGGCCGCTACCGCCGGCACCGTCACCACGAACGGCTCCGGCCGCAGGTAGACCACCGGCAGCGTCCACTCCCGGGTCGACTCGGCCGCCTCCGTCCGCGGCAGCCCGAGCCGGTCGAGCAGGGTGGTCCGCGCCCGCACCGCGTACCGGGCCCAGTTCAGCGGCTCGTCCGCCGCCACCGCCCCGGTCCGGCGACCGTCCACTTCGGACAGCAAGGCGGTGTAGAAGGCCCGGGTGAACGTGCTGGCGTCGGTGCTCGACACCGGCTCCCGCATCCCGACCACGGCCGGCAGGGCCGCGTCCCGGACCAGCATCAGCGCCAGCGACTGCAGGTTGTCCCGCGGCCCGGCCGCGGCGCTCTCGCAGCAGTTGAGCACCAGCAGCCAGGGCCGGTCCGAGGTCCGCTCGGTCAGGTCGCGGAACTGCCCCGCCTCCAGGAAGAGGCTCTGCTTGGTGGTGGTGACCCAGTCCGAGCGCACCGCCACCTCCAGGTACGGCTGGCGCCGCCCGGCCGACCCGTGGCAGAAGAAGTGGAGCACGTGCGGGTTGAACGTGCGGATCCGCTGCTGCAGCGCCTCCGTGCTGTCCGGCACCTGCTCGACGGTCACGCTGACCCCGGCCGGCGCGACCGCGGTGTCGATCGTCCCGGCCAGCTCGTCCTCGCTGGCCAGCACCAGCAGCTCCACCGGCAGCCCCGGCACCGCGCCGATGCTGTCCCACAGCGCCTGCCACTCCTGCCCGGCCGGCACGTGCAGCGCGGACAGCACCGCGGCCACCTTCAGCGGCAGCACCAGGTCGCGGGGCGAGGCCGGCGGCCGCGGCGCGTCGATGATCCGGCCGATGGCCCAGCGGTCGTCCAGCCCGAGGAACGTGCCGTCGGCCCCGCACAGCGCCTCCCACGGCAGCGACTCGACCTGCGAGGCGCTGTCGATCTCGACGAACAACGGGTAGCGCTCGGGCAGCTGCGTCCGCAGCGCCTCGGCGAACGTGTCGGCCAGCGGCGGCCGGCCGGCGACCGCGTCGTACAGGGTGCGGCCGACGGTGCGCAGCGCCGCGTCCGCCAGCGGCACGGACGTCAGGCCGAGGAAGACCGGCTCGGTCCCGCGGAACGGGAAGGGCTGCCGGGGGCTGGCCCACACCTTTGGTTCCTTCAGGGCGATCTCGACCAGCGGGCTGCCGTCCGGTGCGATGGAGTCGGACAGCTCGAAGACCAGCCGGTGGGTCACGACGGGTCCTCCTCGCCACGCGGCGCCAGCACGTGCTTGGTCACGTGCGCGTCGATCAGCGCCGACACCGACCGCAGGGCCTCGGCCGCGGCCGGGTCGGGCGGCACCGACGCGGAGCCGATCCAGTCGGCCTGCTGGGTCTCCAGGAACCGGCTGCCGGCCGCGACCCAGGCCGGCGTGCTCTCGCCGGCCAGCACGCTGCCGGTGGCCGGCGCGATCACGGCCGACTGGCCGGTCGGGGTGAGCAGCAGGTCGCCGGCCTGCTGGGCCGTGTAGTGCACCAGCTCCGGGTGCACCCAGCAGCTCAGCGAGGGCAGCGACGGCACGGCCGGCCCGTGCCCGAAGACCCGGGCCACGGCCGCGTCGAAGTCGGCCGTGCCGTGCTCCGGCACCGCCTCGGCGACCGAGACCCCCGGCCGCAGCTGGGCGATCGCGTCGGCCAGGTCGCGCAGCGCGGCCGGGCTGGGGTCGCCCGGCAGCCCGGAGAGCACCAGCGCCCAGCTGCCGAGCTGGGCCTGCGCGCCGGCCAGCGGGGTGCAGCCGACCAGCAGGCAGGCGTCCCGGTCGCCACCGGCGATGGGGGAGCGGGCCAGCAGCAGCCGGCCGCCGGTGCTGCTGAGGTTGCCGTACGTCAGCACGTGCAGGACGTCGACCGCCTCGCCGCCCAGCGCCGCGGACATCCACTGCAGCCACGGGTTGGTGCTGAGGTCGGCCGGCGAGATCGAGCTGCCGGCGCCGCTGCCGGCCAGGTCCGCGGTCATCGCCGGGTCGTGCACGACGACGTGGTCCAGGCCGGCGGTGCCGCGGCGGACGCCGGCCGCGATCTCGTCCCGGACGAAGACGTGCACCCGGGCGGTGTCCTTGGAGCTGTCGGCCCAGCTCCGCGCGTACGCCGAGACGATCGCGGCCAGGTCGACCCCGCGCGGCAGCCCGGCCTGCGACGCCGTGGCCGCGACCGCGACCTGGAACACGTCGTGGGACCGGCGCGGCCGCAGGGTGTGGTACGGGACGCGCAGCACCGGGCGGTCGGTGACCACCGGCGCCAGCAGCCGCTCCCACGGCACCAGGTGCAGGTCGCCGTGCGGCGGCGGCAGCTCCAGCCACAGCGCGCCCGGGTCGACGCCGGTCGCGTCCATCTCGGCCACCGCGGCCGCGATCGCGGCCGCGGCGGCGGCCGGCAGCCGGAAGGCCGACTCCGGCACGGCGTCGATGCGGTCGGGCAGGCCCAGCTCCTCGGTCGGGCAGCGGTAGAAGGGCCGCGGCGGCTCGTCGCCGACCGTGGCCTGCAGGACCGCGTGCTCCTCCGGCCGGTCACCGGTCCCGGCGACCCGCTCCAGGACCACGCGCAGCGTCGGCAGGCCGTGCCCGGCCCGGATCAGCTCCGGCATCGGTCAGCTCATGACCTGGTCGAGCAGCATCCAGGCGGTGGCCGGGTTGGTGACCGCGCCGTGGCCGGAGATGATGCTGTCGCCCTGCACGGCGACGACCCGCTTCGGCCCGCTCAGCGGGTAGCCGGCCGGGGCGGCGGCCGGCTGGACCACGACGCTGTCGGCGTCGCAGCCGTACGGCCCGAAGCCGCCGAGCGCCGCGTACCTGCTGGGCAGCGGGACGCCGGCGATGACCGCCTCGCCGAGGTCGGAGGCCCGCCGGACGGCGAGGTGGAAGAGCTTCGTCAGCGGCACGTCGTGGCCGGAGAAGGTGGTCAGGATCGGCAGCCGGGACCGCTCCAGGGCCGCGCGGTAGCCGCCGGGGCGGCCGGTGCCGTCGACGTCGGTGGCGAAGCAGAGCGCCGACATGGCCGGCTCCAGCAGCAGCACCGAGTCCACCGGCCGGACCGGCGGGTCGCCCGCGCACAGCGCCGAGAGCACGACCTTGCCGCCGTACGAGTGGCCGACGAGGTGGACCCGCACGTCCGGCGACGCCGCGACCAGCCGGCCGAGCAGGTCGTGCACGCCGCGGGCCCCGACCCGGCCGGCCCGGTCCTTCATCAGCAGCACGGTCGCGGCCCGGACGAGCTGGCGCGGGTCGAGCTTCTTCAGCACGTCGAGCAGGCCGGCGGTCTCCGGGCCGGGACCGGCGGGGGCGCCGTCGTCGATGAGGCCGCCGGTGTCGGTGGACACCGGGCCGCCGCTGCCGCCGGCCGGCAGCTGCTCCCAGATGACCTTGAGGTCCTTGGGCGTGGGCGGTTCGCCGGGGTCGCCGAGCTCGTCCGGCGGTCCGGCCAGGGCCGGCGCGAGCAGCGCGGTCAGCTCGTCGGCCGCGGCGTCGTCGAGGCTGCCGGCGTCGGCCAGCTCGTAGAAGCGCTCCCGGTCGGCCGCGGGTATCCGCTGGGCCAGCAGGTCCAGCTCGGAGCGCTGCGCGCCCGCGGCGGCCAGCCGGTCGGCCGGCAGGCCCGTCTCGGCGGCGATGTCGGGCGCCTGGTCGTCGCCGGAGACCAGCGCCTCGCTGGGCCAGAAGATCCCGACCAGCACGGGCCGGTACGGCCGGGTCGGCGGCTCCCAGCGCTGCCCGCGCAGCGCCGAGAACTGGTGCAGGAAGTCGTAGTAGCGGTCGGTCGCGTCCTTCCAGTTGTTGTTCCAGCCGTGGGAGAACAGGAAGACGTCGGTGGCGCCGGCCGCGTCGGCGACCGCGTCGGCCGCCGCCCGCGGGCCCGAGCAGGCGCCGTCGGCGTCGAACGGCACGACGTAGAACGGCACCGTCGTGCCGTCCTGGAGCTGGACCGTCGTGATCGGGCCGGTCAGCGGCTGATCCGCCATGGTGTCCCCCTCGCGCGAACCCTCATCCTTGGGCCGCCGCCGGAGGGCGGTCAACGGATGCGCGACACCGTAGGGCTCCCGGTGCACCCACGGTGCCCGAACGGGCAAGCTCCGGCCGGCGGACCGTCGATCGTTGCGCGCGCTACATTCTGGGCACGGCGGCGGCGGGAGGTCCGGTGGGCGGCAGCACGGGGCAGGTCCGGCCGGACGAGCACGCCGGCCTCCGGCCCGGGCACCCGCGGACCGCCTGCTCCCGGCCGGTCTGAGGTGCGGTTCGCGCACCGGACCCTGGGCCAGCGGGTCGTGCTGGAGCCGGGTGGGGCCGCCGCGGCGGTGCTGGCCGAGCTGGACCGGCTGGCGCCGCGGGCGGTGATGGTGGTCGGCGGGCAGCGCCAGGGCGCGCTGCTGGCCGCGCTGGCCGGCCGGACCGCGCTGCGCTGGACCGAGGTCACCCAGCACGTGCCGGTCGCGCTGGCCGACCGGGCCCGGGCCGCAGCGGCGGAGCACGACGTCGACGTGGTCGTCGCGATCGGCGGCGGGTCCGCGATCGGGCTGGCCAAGGCGGTCGCACTGGACCGCCCGGTCCGGATCGTCGCGGTGCCGACCACGTACGCGGGGTCGGAGGCGACGAACGTCTGGGGCCTCACCGACGCCGCCGGCAAGCGGACCGGCACCGACGACCGGGTGCTGCCCGAGACCGTGGTCTACGACCCGGCGCTGGTGGCGTCGCTGCCGCCCGCGCTCGCTGCCGCCTCCGCCCTCAACGCCGTCGCGCACTGCGTGGACTCGTTCTGGGGACCGGCCGCCGACCCGATCGACGCCGCCCTGGCCGGGGAGGGCCTGCGGGCGCTGGCGGCCGGGTTGCGCGACGGCGACCCGGCCGGCCTGCAGTACGGCTGCTACCTGGCCGCGGTCGCGTTCGCCTCGGCCGGCTCCGGCCTGCACCACAAGATCTGCCACGTGCTCGGCGGCCGCTTCGACCTCCCGCACGCGGCGACGCACGCGATCGTCCTGCCGTACGTGCTGGCCTTCAACGCGCCCGCCGCCCCCGGCGCGGTCGCCCGGATCGGGACCGCCCTCGGCGTCCGGGACGCGGTGGCCGGTGTCCGGGAGCTCAACCGGCACGCCCCGCGGGCGCTGCGCGAGATCGGGCTGGCCGAGGCGGACCTGCCCGCGGCGGTGGCGGCCGTGCTGCCGGTCGTGCCGCCGTCCAACCCCCGCCCGGTCGACGCGGCCGCGCTGCACCGTCTGCTGCTGGCCGCCTGGGCCGGCGACGACCCGGAGGAAGTGGCATGACCGACCGCGAGCAGGAGCTGACCGACACGGTGCTGGCGAGCTTCGCCGGCACGCCGGACCCGCGGCTGCGGGAGCTCGTCACGGCGCTGAACCGGCACCTGCACGCGTTCGCCCGCGAGGTCCGGCTCACCGAGGACGAGTGGGCCGCCGCGATCGGCTTCCTCACCGACGCCGGCCACCTCACCGACGACAAGCGGCAGGAGTTCATCCTGCTCTCCGACGTGCTCGGGCTGTCGATGCAGACGATCACGATCAACCACCCGGCGGCCGGCGAGGTGACCGAGTCGACCGTGCTGGGACCGTTCTTCGTGGCCGGGTCGCCGCCGGGGGAGCAGGGCGGGGACGTCGCGTTCGGCGCGCCGGGCGAGCCGTGCTGGGTCACCGGCAGCGTGCGGGACGAGGCCGGGGCGCCGGTCGCCGGCGCGCTGCTGGAGATCTGGGAGGCCGACGACGACGGCTTCTACGACGTGCAGTACGGCGACTCCCGGACGGCCGCCCGCGGCCACCTGCGGACCGGCGCGGACGGGTCGTACCGGTTCTGGGCGCTGACCCCGACGCCCTACCCGATCCCGTCGGACGGGCCGGTCGGCGAGCTGCTGGCCGCGACCGGGCGGTCCCCGATGCGGGCGCCGCACCTGCACTTCCTGGTGACCGCGCCGGGCTTCCGCACGCTCGTCACGCACATCTTCGTCGAGGGCGCGGCGCTGGACGGCGACAGCGTCTTCGGGGTGCGCGACTCGCTGGTGAAGCCGTTCGTCCGGTCGGACGGGCCGACCCCGGACGGGCGGGAGCTAGCGGGCTCGTGGACGCGGGTCCGCTTCGACATCGTGCTCGCCCGCAGCTAGCCGCTGGGCCGCGATCCGGCGTACGGCCAGGGCCAGCAGCGCCATCCCGAGCGCGAGCACGACCGCGTAGCCGAGCACGTGGTCGTAGCCGTGCGGGCGCGGGTCCAGGAACGGGTAGGGGTACCAGTCCGCGATCGGGCCGCGCAGCAGCGAGTACGCGAAGTAGGCCAGCGGGAAGGCCAGCCAGGTCAGCGCCCGGGCCCGCGACGCCCGCGTCCACGGCGGCAGCAGCAGCCAGTCGACCAGCATCATGATCGGCACGATCCGGTGCAGGACCGAGTCGGTCCAGGGCGCGGCCAGCTGGACGTCCACGTCGGACAGCAGCGCCGCGTACACGATCCCGGTGATGACCAGGTAGAGCGTGACCGCGCCGCGGACGAAGGCCCAGCGCTCGGAGCGCGGGTCGGCCACGCCGGAGACGAGCAGCACCACCACGGCCAGGACGTTGCTCTGCACGGTGAAGAAGCTGAAGAAGTTGGCCGCGCTGCCGGTGCTGGTCACCAGCGCCGTCACCAGGGCCGCCGCGCCCGCCACCGCGATCCCGACCCGCACCACCCGCAAGACCGGCGACCCCATGGGCGCAGCCTCCCATGTGATCGCGCAGGATGTCGGGGTGACCGAGACTCTGGAGCTGGTGCCGGCGCTGAGCCGGCCCGACCTGCTGGCCGACCCCGTGGCGGCCGCCCTGCGGGAGATCGGCGGCGACCGGATCGACGTGGCCGGCATCGACCCCGCGCTCGCCGACACCG
Organism: Mycobacteriales bacterium; assembly: GCA_035474175.1. Lineage (GTDB taxonomy): Bacteria > Actinomycetota > Actinomycetes > Mycobacteriales > CADCTP01 > CADCTP01. Next base: position 7,242 of record DATINN010000754.1, read on the forward strand.
CCGCGTTCTGCCAGCGGTACGGGGTGCCGCCCGAGGAGTCGGCCAACTGCGTCGTCATCGCGGGCAAGCGGGACGGCGAGATCCGCTACCTCGCCTGCGTCGTGCTGGCGACGACCCGGGCCGACGTCAACGGCATCGCCCGCAAGCGGCTGGACGTGCGCAAGGCGTCGTTCGCGGCCATGGACGACGCGGTCGCCGCGACCGGGATGGAGTACGGCGGGATCACCCCGATCGGGCTGCCGCCGGGCTGGCCGGTGCTGGTGGACACAGCCGTGGCGGCGGCGGACGCGGTCGTGATCGGCTCGGGCGTGCGGCGCTCGAAGCTGCGGCTGCCCGGCGCGGTGCTGGCCGGGCTGCCGGGCGTCGAGGTCATCGACGGGCTCGGCCGGTGACCGTCACGATCGGGGTGGAGGAGGAGTTCCATCTCGTCGACCCGGTGCGGCGGGTGCCGGCCGACGACGCCGAGCAGGTGCTGGCCGCGTCCGCGGCGCTGGAGCTGGACCTGCACCCGGAGCTGCAGCGGTCCGAGGTCGAGACCGCCACCGGCATCTGCACGACGCTGCCGGAGCTGCGCGACCAGCTGGTGGAGCGGCGGCGGGCGGCGGTGGCGGCCGCCTCCTCCGTCGGGCTGGCCGTGGTCGGGGCGGGCACGGTCCCGGCCCGGCTGGACCTGTCCGGGCACCCGTTCCCCGAGCACCGCTACGAGCAGCTGGTCGCCGAGTATGCGGAGGTCGGGCGGCAGCAGCTGGTCTGCGCGATGCAGACCCAGGTCGGGGTCGAGGACCGGGAGCTGGCCGTCGCCGCGCTGCCGGTGGTGGGGGCGTGGCTGCCGGTGCTGCTGGCGCTCTCGGCCAGCTCGCCGTACTTCGACGGCGCCGACACCGGCTACGCCTCGTACCGGTCGGTGCTGTGGTCGCGGTGGCCGTCGGCCGGGCCGGTGCTGCCGTTCGCCTCGGCCGCCGAGTACGACGAGACGGTGCGGGCGATGGTCGCGTCCGGGACGGTCGCCGACCCCGGGATGGTCTACTTCGACGTCCGGCCCTCGGCCCGCTACCCGACCCTGGAGATCCGGGTCTGCGACTCGGTGCCGCTGCTGGACGACGTGCTCACGCTGGCCGGGCTGGCCCGGGCGCTGGTGGTGACCGCGCTGCAGGCGGTCACCGGGGCCGGGCCGGCCTTCACGCCGCCGCGGCCGGAGCTGGTCCGGGGCGCGCGCTGGCGGGCCGCCCGGTCCGGGATCGGCGGCGTGCTGGTCGACCCGCGCGACTCGGCGGCGCGGCCGGCCCGGGAGGTGGTGGCGGCGCTGCTGGACCACGTACGGCCGGCGCTGGAGTCGCTCGGCGACTGGGCGCTCGTCTCCGCGAGCGTCGAGGCGCTGCTGCGCCGGGGGACGTCGGCCGAGCGCCAGGTCGCCGCGGGCACGCCCGCCGCCGTCGACCAGCTCATCCACGAAACCCGCGCAGCTCTCTAGCCGGCGCGGCCCTCCTGCCGGCGGTCGGCCGGCCGCGGCTGTCCGGCCGGCCGCGGCTGTCCGGCCGAGGCCGGCGCGGCGGCGTCCGGACGGACCGGCTTACGGCGGCAGCTCTCTAGAGGCGGGCGGTGAGGGCGGTCGCGGCGGTGGTGAGCAGCGGCGCGCACCGGGGGCCGGGGCGCCGGGTCAGCCGCTCCACCGGGCCCGACACCGAGATCGCCGCGATGACGTCGCCGGCGTGGTCGCGGACCGGCGCGGACACCGAGGCGACACCGGCCTCCCGCTGGGCCACCGAGGCGGCCCAGCCCCGGCGCCGGACCTCGGCCAGCGCCCGCGGCCCGAACCGCGCCCCCGGCGGCAGCTCGTCCTCCGACCACGCGCACAGCACCTGGGCGCCCGAGCCGGCCGTCATCGGCAGCCGGCTGCCCAGCGCGACCGTGGTCCGCAGCCCGCTGGTGCGCTCGGCCGTGGCCACGCACACCCGCTCGTCGCCGTCGCGCCGGTAGAGCTGGGCGCTCTCGCCGCTGCGGTCGCGCAGCCGGGCCAGCACCGGGCCGGCCGCGGCCAGCAGCGGGTCGGGGGCGCTGCGGGCCAGCTCGCCCAGCCGCGGGCCGGGCACCCAGCGACCGCCCGGGTCCCGCACCAGCATCCGGTGCGCCTCCAGCGCGACCGCGAGCCGGTGCGCCGTCGCCCGTGGCAGGCCTGTCGCCTCGACCAGCTCACCCAGCCCGACCGGCCCGTGCGCGGCGGCGTCGAGCACGGCAACCGACTTGTCGAGCACGCCGACTCCGCTAAGCTGTCCCATGAAGCAGGATCTTAGTCCCACTCTATGGGATTTCACTACCAGGTGAGATGAGGCGAGCGCGGATGGCCGGCACTCTGGCCGAGAAGCTGTGGGAGTCGCATGTGGTCCGGCGGGCCGAGGGTGAGCCCGACCTGCTCTACATCGACCTGCACCTCACCCACGAGGTGACCAGCCCGCAGGCGTTCGACGGGCTGCGGCTGGCCGGCCGGCGGGTCCGGCGCCCCGACCTCACCCTCGCCACCGAGGACCACAACGTCCCCACCACCGACATCGACCTGCCGATCGCCGACAAGGTGTCCGCGACCCAGGTCGACACGCTGCGCCGCAACTGTGCCGAGTTCGGCATCCCGCTCTACCCGATGGGCGACCGCGAGCAGGGGATCGTGCACGTCATCGGCCCGCAGCTGGGGCTGACCCAGCCCGGCATGACGATCGTCTGCGGCGACTCCCACACCAGCACGCACGGCGCCTTCGGCGCCCTCGCCTTCGGCATCGGCACCAGCGAGGTCGAGCACGTGCTGGCCACCCAGACCCTGACGCAGCGTCCACAGAGGACGATGGCGGTGACGCTCGAGGGCGACCTGCCGCCCGGCGTCACGGCCAAGGACGTCGTGCTGGCGCTCATCGCGCGGATCGGCACCGGCGGCGGCCAGGGCTACCTGGTCGAGTATCGCGGGGCCGCCATCGAGGCCATGTCGATGGAAGCCCGGATGACGATCTGCAACATGTCGATCGAGGCCGGCGCCAAGGCCGGGATGATCGCGCCGGACGAGACCACCTTCGCCTACCTCAAGGGCCGGCCGCACGCGCCGCAGGGGGCCGACTGGGACGCGGCGCTGGCCCACTGGCGGACGCTGCGGTCCGACCCCGACGCGACCTTCGACCGCGAGGTGGTGCTCGACGCCGCGGCGCTGGCGCCGTTCGTGACCTGGGGGACCAACCCGGGGCAGGGCGTGGCGCTGTCCGGGCGGGTGCCGGACCCGGCGTCGATGACCGACCCCAACCAGCGCGCCGCGGCCGAGTCGGCGCTGGCGTACATGGGCCTGGAGGCGGGCACGGCGATGCGCGACGTCGCGGTGGACACGGTGTTCCTGGGCTCCTGCACCAACGGGCGGATCGAGGACCTGCGGGCCGCCGCCGCCGTCATCCGGGGCCGCCGGGTCGCCGACGGCGTGCGGATGCTGGTCGTGCCGGGGTCGATGCGGGTCAAGGAGCAGGCCGAGATCGAGGGGCTGGACGAGGTGTTCCGGGCCGCCGGGGCCGAGTGGCGCGCGGCCGGGTGCTCGATGTGCCTGGGGATGAACCCGGACCAGCTCGCGCCCGGGGAGCGCTCGGCCAGCACCAGCAACCGCAACTTCGAGGGCCGGCAGGGCAAGGGCGGTCGCACCCACCTGGTCTCGCCGCCCGTCGCCGCCGCCACCGCCGTCACCGGGCGCCTGAGCGCGCCGGCCGACCTGTAGAGATCGGGGAGATCCCGTGGAGAAGTTCACCGTCCACACCGGCCGGGTGCTGCCGCTGCGGCGCAGCGACGTCGACACCGACCAGATCATCCCGGCCGTCTGGCTCAAGCAGGTCAGCCGGACCGGCTTCGGCGCCGGGCTGTTCTCGGCCTGGCGCTCGAAGGACCCCGACTTCGTGCTCAACCGCCCGGAGTACGAGGGGGCGTCGGTGCTCGTCGCCGGTCCCGACTTCGGCACCGGGTCCTCGCGCGAGCACGCCGTCTGGGCCCTGCAGGACTACGGCGTCCGGGTGGTGCTGTCGCCGCGCTTCGGCGACATCTTCCGGGGCAACTCGCTCAAGGCCGGGCTGCTCACCGTGCTCGTGCCGGAGGACGTGGTCGAGGCGCTGTGGGCGCGGGCCGAGCAGGACCCGGCGGCGTCGGTGACCGTCGACCTGGAGGCCCGCGAGGTCCGCTACGACGAGACCACGGTGCCGTTCGAGCTCGACGACTTCACCCGCTGGCGGCTGCTCAACGGGCTCGACGACATCGGGCTGACGCTGACGCACACCGACGACGTGGACGCGTTCGAGGCCCGGCGGCCCTCGTTCCTGCCGACCACGCAGTGAGGAGCCGGGTCCGGTGACGGTCTGGGACGCCGCGCTCTACGCGGCCAACACCGGGCACCACCGCCGGCACGACGCCGACTTCCTCGGCGGGCTGACGCTGCCGGCCGGGGCGCGCGTGCTCGACGTCGGCTGCGGTGTCGGCGACTTCACCGCCCGGCTGGCCCGCCTGGTCGGCGCGGACCTGCCCGGCCGGGCCGGCGGTGCGGTGC
>DATINN010000755.1:0-5199 GCA_035474175.1 Mycobacteriales bacterium
TCCACGTCGACGATCTGGTAGCCGGCCACCCACTCCTTGAACTCCTGGAACGGACCGTCGGTGACCACCGGCGCGCCCCGCTCGCCGGCGGTCACGATCTTGGCCAGGTCGGGCCCGGTCAGCACCACGGAGTCGACCAGCTCACCGCTGGCGACCAGCTCGTGGTGCAGGGCCCGGTAGTAGTCGAGGTGGGCGGTGACCTCCTCGGGCCGCCACTCCTCCATGGGGGTCTCGTCGGGGCCGCTCTGGAAGTTCACGGCCAGCAGATACCGGGTCATGTCGGTCCTCGTTCCCTCTCGGTTGTGGACTGTCACCCGGAGAACGGAGCCGGCCCGCGGGTCTCGACATGCTCCCGCAGCGGATCGTGTCCCGTCGCCGGTCGGTACGGTGCCGGCATGGTGGAGTGCTGCGAGGTCGTGATCACCGCGTCCGACGCGGGCTGGCTCGCCGGCTTCACCCGGACCCTCGTCGAGGAGCGACTTGCCGCCTGCGGGCACCAGATCGCCGCCATCCGGTCGGTCTACCGGTGGGACGGCGAGATCCAGGACGATCCCGAGGCGCGGGTCGCCCTGCACACCCGGCTGTCCCTGGTCCCCGCCATCGTGGACCGGACCGGCACCGACCACCCGTACGACGTGCCCTGCGTGATCGCCCTGCCCATCGCCGCCGGCAACCCGGCGTACCTGGAGTGGATCGCCGCCGAGACCCGCGAGCCGTAACCCGCTGGCGCCCGGACCGCCCGCGGACCAGGGTCGGGGCATGGACTGGACGCTGGACGAGACCGCGCACGCCGGCCCGGAGCACCTGGATCCCGGCTTCGTCGCCGGGTACGACCGCAAGCAGGGCTTCCCGCCGGTCGAGCCGGACCTGGCCGCGCTGCGCGAGCACGGCGCGCTCGGGCCGACGGTGGTGGACCTGGCCGCCGGGACCGGCCGGTTCGCGATCGCGGCGGCCGCGCACTGCCGGCGGGTCGTCGCGGTCGACGTGTCCCCGGCCATGCTCGCGCACCTGCGGGCCGTCGCCCCGGCCAACGTCGAGCTCGTGCCGGCCGGCTTCCTGAGCTACGAGCACGCCGGCGCGACCGCGGACGCGGTCCACACCCGCAACGCGCTGCACCAGCTGCCCGACTTCTGGAAGGGCATCGCGCTGGACCGCATCTTCCGGATCCTCCGCCCCGGCGGCGTGCTGCGGCTGCACGACCTGATCTACGACTTCGACCCGGGCGAGGCGCCGGCGGTGTTCGAGGGGTGGTTCGCCGGGGCGGCGTCCGATCCCGCGGCCGGCTACACCGCCGAGGACTACGCCGTGCACGTCCGGACCGAGCACAGCACGTACCGGCGGCTGCTCGAAGCCCTCCTCGACGCGACCGGCTTCGACGTCGTCGAGGTCTCGTACGTGCGGCGGCTGTACGGCTCGTACACCTGCGTGCGCCGCTCCTGACGAGCGCCGTCAGGTCCGGTCGGTCCCGGCGGGGTCAGCGGGTCGGCTTTGGCAAGCTCAGCGGCCGGTCGGGGCGGGGACGAAGCTCGCGGCGGCGATGGTGAAGATGCGCCGGCTGTCGGCCGCGGTCCACCGGCTCGACGGCGTGGACCAGTAGATGGCGTGTGCGCGGGAGTCGCTGACCCGGATGTTGCGGTCCAGGACATGGGTGCTGCCGATCGTGAACTCCCAGTCCGCCGTCGTCCAGCCCGCCGCCGCCCGGTAGTCGGGCACCCGGCGGATCCCGATCCGGTGGTAGTCGGTCTTGCCCCGCCTGTAGGACCGCTCGTAGTCGATCCAGTTCTGGTACGGGTCGGCCAGCGGCCGGTCCGACGTGTCGATGCGCAGGAACCGGCTGGACGTCGGGTCGTCGAAGTCCACCCGGGTGTCGCGGCGGATCGGCCGCCAGCCCGCCGGGATGATGAGCGAGAAGCCGTCCCGCGGGTCGGTGTAACGGGTGAACCCGGCCGGCGCGGTCACGGCGGCACCCGTGGGAGCGGGCGCCGGGGACGGGCTCGCGGACGGGCTGGTCGGGCCGGCTGACGGTGTGGCGGTCGACGTCGCGGCCGTGGACGGGGTCCCCGGGGCGGCGGCGGGCACCGACGGGCTCGGTGCGGTGCTGCTCGCGGGCGGGGCGGCGGCGCTGCTCGGGTCGTCCTTCGACAGCTGCGGGACCAGCACGGCGGCGAGGAGGGCGATCGCGAGCAGGGCGGCGCCGGCCAGGATCGCGGGCCGCCGGCGGGAGTGCTCGCCCGGGGCGGCGTCGGTCGAGGGCCGCGGGTCGGCGGGCGCCGGAGGCGTTCCCGTCTCGCGCGGCGCTGCTTGCTCGGCCGGTCGCTGCGGGCCGGCCGCTGCTCGTTCCGCCGTTGCCTGGGCGGGGCCGGCCGCAGCTTGTTCCGCGGTTGCGTGGGCGCGGTCGGGGCCGGCGTCGACCGGCTGCGCCACCGGCTCGGGGTCGGCCGCGACCGGTTGAGCCGCAGGCTGGGGATCAGCCCGAGCCGCAGGCTCGGGATCAGCCGCGACCGGTCGCGCCGCGGGCTCGGGAGCCGCCGCGACCGGCTGAGCCGCTGGCTCGGGGCGGGCGGGGTCGGCCGTGGCCGGCTGAGCCGCGTGCTCGGGGCGGTCGGGGTCGGCCGTGGCCGGCTGCGCCGCGGGCTCGGGAGCCGCCGCGAGCGGCTGAGCCGCTGGCTCGGGGCGGGCGGGGCTGTCCGCGGCCCGCTGCGCCGGTGGCGCAGGGTCGGCCGCGGCCGGTTGGGGAGTCGGCTCGGAGCGTACGGGGTCGGCCGACGTGCTCGCGTCGACCGGGCCGGCGGCGTCTTCTGGCTCCGACGCCTCAGCCGGGAGCTGCGGTCGAGCAGCCGTCGGCGCCGGTTCGGCCGGGCCTTGCCGTTGGCCGCTGTCCGAAGGCGCCGGATCCGGCGGGGACCCGATTCGTTCGCCGGCCTCGTGTTCCGAGATCCGGCCCGGGTCCACCCGGGCCCGCCGCAGCGTCGGCAGGTCGCGCGGGAACGGCATCGTCCCGCCGCTCGACCGCCCCCGTACGACCCGCTCCAGCATCGCCCGGGTCCGCTCGGCGTCCAGCCGGTGCGCCGGGTTCTTCGCCAGCAGCCCGTCGATCACCGGACGCAGCGGCCCGGCCCGCAGCGGCGGGTCGGGCTCGTCCATCACCACGGCGGCCAGCGTCGGCAGCGCGCCCTCCCGCGCGAACGGCCGCCGCCCCTCGACCGCGTCGTACATCAGCGCGCCGAGCGACCACAGGTCGGAGGCCAGCCCGGGCGACTGCTGCCCGCGGGCCCGTTCCGGCGCGAGGTAGTCCGGCGACCCCAGCAGCAGCCCGGCCGAGGTGAGCGTCTCGTCGCCGACGTGCCGGGCGATGCCGAAGTCGGTGAGCACGACCCGGCCCTCGTCGGTGATCAGGACGTTGGCCGGCTTGATGTCGCGGTGCTGCACGCCGCCGGCGTCCGCCGTGACCATCGCGCCGAGGATCCGCAACCCGATCGACGCGACCCGGGCCGGCGGCAGCGGGCCGTCCTGGCGGATGACCTGGGCCAGGCTGCGCGAGTGGACCAGCTCCATCACGATCCACGGCCGGTCGTCCTGCTCGACGACGTCGAAGACGGTGACGATCGCGGTGTGCCGGAGCCGGGCCGCGGCCTGCGCCTCGCGGATGGTGCGGCGGCGCAGCGTGGTGCGGGCCTCGTCGTCCAGGCCCGGCGGCAGCCGTACCTCCTTGATCGCCACCGGCCGGTCCAGCAGCAGGTCGACCGCCCGCCAGACGGTGCCCATCCCACCACTGGCGAGCGGTTCGAGCAGGCGATATCGCCCGGACAGCACCGAACCAGCCCCGACGGCCGTATTGCTCATCAGCGAACCCCTACCCCGATGTGCCGCTGTCCGACCGTGCCCCGCCGGGGAAATCCGGGGTCCGCACCGACCGGTCGGTCACGCCCGACCCGGCCGGTCGGTCACGCCCGACCCGGCCGTCCGGCACGGCCGGCCGGGATGGGACCATGACCGGCGTGAGTGCGCTCTCGGGACCGGTGCCGCGTGGACTCCGGGCGGCCTTCCTCGTGCTGACCGTGGTCGTGATCGGCCTCGCGGTCTTCGCCGCCGTGCGGGGCGTGTGGTTCGTCACGGTCATCTGCGGCGTCTTCGCGCTGCTCAACCTCGGCGCCCTGTGGACCACCCGGGCGCGGGCCGCGCGCGACTGACCCGGCCGGCCACTCCCGGCAGAACAGACCGGCCGCCCGGCCCAGGCCGTGGCGTACGCGATCCCGGCGACCGTCAGCGCCCACACCTCAGCGGAACTTCAACCGACCAGCTCGGCGACCCGCGCCGCGCCGACGTTCCCGCCCGACAGCGTCACCCCCACCCGCCGGCCGGCCACGTCCGGGACCCGTCCGTTCAGGACGGCGGCGAGCGCGGTCGCGCCGCTCGGCTCCAGCACCACCTTCATCCGCTCGAACACCAGCACCATGGTCGCGACGATCTCCGCGTCGGTGACGGTGACGACGTCCTCCACCAGCCGCTGGATGATCGGGAAGGTCAGCTCGCCCGGCGCGGTCGTCTGCTGCCCGTCCGCGATGGTGCGCGGCACCGGGATCGTGACCCGGTGCCCGGCCCGCAAGGACTGCCGGACGTCGTCGCCGGCCTCCGGCTCCACGCCCACGACCCGGGTCGTCCCGAGCGCGGCCGCGGCGGTCGCACACCCGGACAGCAGCCCGCCCCCGCCGACACAGACGACCAGCACGTCGACCGGTCCGGCGTCCTCGATCAGCTCCAGCGCGACCGTGCCCTGACCGGCGATGACGTCGGGATGGTCGTACGGCGGGATCAGCGTCAGCCCGCGCTCGGCGGCCAGCACCCGGCCGAGCTCGTCGCGGTCCTGGGAGTAGCGGTCGTAGCGGACCAGCTCGGCCCCGTACCCCTCCGTCGCGGCCGCCTTCGCCGCCGGCGCGTCGTCCGGCATGACGATCGTGGCCGGGATGCCGTGCAGCCGGGCGGCCAGGGCGATCGCCTGCGCGTGGTTGCCGGAGGAGTAGGTGAGCACCCCCCGGGCCCGCCCGGCCGGGTCGAGCGAGGCGATCGCGTTGTACGCCCCGCGGAACTTGAACGCCCCGCCGCGCTGGAAGCACTCGGCCTTGGCCAGCACCGTGGCGCCGACCCGCTCGTCCAGCGTGCGCGAGGTCAGCACCGGGGTCCGGTGCGCGATGCCCCGCA
>DATINN010000756.1:0-5383 GCA_035474175.1 Mycobacteriales bacterium
GCCCGGCCATGACGTGATGGTGCGGTGCCCCTCCGACTGCGTCGGTCGGGACGTGCCGTAGCTGCTACGGCTTGGCGGTGACCTCGAGCATCAGAACCCCCTCTCCCGGGCTCCGCAGTGACTCGGACCGGGAACCCCGGCCTTCCCCTCCTCGGGGTCACACCCCCGCGGCCCGCGATGGTCACTGCGTCCGGGAACGGGTCGCGGAGGGTCACTACGGCACTGGACATTACAGATGATGCCGGAGGGTGTGAAGGGGTCCGATAGCCGACATCGGACCCAGACCGTGCACCGAAGACGTGCCGATCGGGCAGCGATTTGGGACAATGGCGGGGATGACGATGCCTCCCCAGTTCCGGTCGGTGGTGGACGCGCAGATCCGGGCCGCCGAGGCCCGGGGCGCGTTCGACAACCTCCGCGGCGCCGGCAAACCCATCCCCGGGTTGATGGAGCCGGACGACCCGATGTGGTGGATCAAGGGGTTCGTCCAGCGGGAGGGCGTGCCGGCCGGGGCGATGCTGCCACCGTCGCTGGCCCTGCGCCGGGAGATCGAGAAGCTGCCCGAGGCGCTGCGGCCGCTGCGGTCGGAGAAGGCCGTCCGGGACCACGTCGAGGACCTCAACCACCGGATCCGGCGCTGGATCCAGATCCCGGTCGGGCCGCAGGTGCCGCTGCGCCCGGTGGACGTGGACGCGGTCGTCGAGCAGTGGAGGGCGGCGCGGGCGGCGCCGGTCCGGCCGCCGGTGCCGGCCGCCGAGCCGCGGGCCCGGCGCCGGTGGTGGCGCCGCGCTGCCCGATAGGGCACTGCCCCCTCGCGCACACTTCCTGCCCCATGGGGCAAGCCGGGGTTACTGCGGGAGGTCCTCGGCGCGCTGGCAGGTCATGCAGAGGGCGACGGCGGGGAGGATCTCCAGCCGCTCGAGCGGGATCGGCGTGCCGCAGCGCGTGCAGGACCCGTAGTGCCCGCGGTCCATCCGGTGCAGCGCGTCCTCGATGCCGGCCAGCGCGATGCGCGCGCCGCGGCGCAGCTCCTCGACGACCTCTTCCTGGGCCGGAGCGCCCGGGACGGCCGTCCGCAGGGCGGCCAGCTGCTCGGTGCGGAAGCGGCGCTGCTGCAGCAGGGCCGTCCGCAGCGCGGGGAGGTGTTCACGCAGGTCGGCGCCAGGGTCGGGACCCGGGGCGGACTCGGCGGGTGTGGGGGAGCGCACATCTGGTCAACGCGATGGGAACGCCGTCAGGTTCCACCCCACAGGGTCTTCACAGCCTCGGCCCGTCTTCCCAGCCCAGGCCCGGTGCTCAGCCCTCCAGCGCCACCTGCGACCCGTACGTGAACTCGAACCGGTCGGTGCGGTAGAGCTCCCGGGTCACCTCGACCAGCTCGCCGGCCTCGGTCCGCATCCGGCTGCGGATGCACACGAACGAGGTCCCCTCCGGCACCTCCAGCAGCCCGCTCTCCTCGGCCGTCGCGAACGTCACGGCCAGCACCACGTCGGCGTGGTGCGGCCGCTTGCCGTGGTCGGCCAGCGCCTGGTGCACCCCCCGGCCGAGCACGGTGCGCCGGTTGAGCACCCGCGCCAGCGACGTCGGGTAGGCCCCGGTCAGCATCGCCACCGGCTCGCCGTCCAGGCGGCCGATGCCGCGGACCCGGTGCACCCGGGGCTGGCTCGGGCGGGCCGCCAGCGCCGCCTCCTCCTCGTCCAGCGCCGGGGCCGGCCCGACGTCGAGCAGGTCGACCGAGAACGGCTCGCCGGTCGCGGCCAGGTCGGCGCTGAGGCTGGACACCACCGGCAGGTGCTTGAGCACCCGGCGCCGGTTGACGAAGTAGCCCGCGCCCTTGCGCACGGACAGCCGGCCCTCCAGCACGAGCTGGTTGAGGGCCTGCCGGACCACGTGCCGGCTCACCCCGTAGTGCCGCATGAGCTGGCTCTCCGACCAGATCCGGGTGCCGTGGTCCAGCCCGGCCGAGTCGACGGCGCCGTCCAGGACGGCCCGCAGCTGCAGGTGCAGCGGTCCGGCCCCGGTCCCCGACAGCGCGCTGAGGGATTCCGGCAGCGCGGCCCGGCGGGGCATCGGCAGCTCGACCGGGACGGCCTGGCGGGTCGCCGGCGGGGTCTGCATCGCGGTCATCGGGCGCGGGCACCTCTTCGGTCAGGCGGGCGTGGGAAACGGACATGGGAGAACCACGAGCGCCCGGTCCATTTCGTTCACCCCGCCGGTGCCGCAGGGCTGCGATGCCGCTCCGGCCCGGGCCCGGCTCAGGCCGGGGCGACCTCGACGACCGTGTCCCGCACCTGGGCCAGCCGCCGCGCGGTCTCGCCGCGGTCGGCGTCCAGCACCGCCAGCGGGTCGCTCACCTGCACCACGAAGGACGCCGAGACCGCCCCGTACGCCGCGGCCCGGATCGGGTCGCCGGTGCGGGCCAGCCCGACGCAGAGGCCGCCGCAGAACGCGTCGCCGGCGCCGCGCGGGTCCACCACCGGGACCGGCGGGGTGCCGACCCGGACCGGCCGGGGCGCGCCCCGGCGCAGCACCAGGCAGCCGGCGGTGCCCTGCCGGACGATCACCGTCGGGCACTCGGCGCCGAGCCGGGCCGCCAGCGCCCACGGGTCGCCGTCGCCGGCCCGCCGGCTCAGCTCCTCGATGCCGGGGGCGAGTGCGGCCAGCCGCCGCAGGGCCGGGGTCAGCAGGCCGCCGACGCCGTCCCACCACGGCCGGTCCAGCGTCACCACCCGGGTCTGGTACGCCAGCGCGTCGATCAGGTCGGCGACCTGCCGGGGCGGCCCCGGGGCCACGTGCGCGCCGGTGAAGTCGTCCGGGGGCAGCCGCTGCAGGGAGGGCGAGTACGCCGGCCAGACCGCCGGGTCGGGCGGCCCGGACCGCAGTGCGTGCGGCTCGCCGGTGGACCAGACCCGGGTGGTGTCGATGCCGGCGGCGGCGATCCGGTCCAGCCAGGCCGCCGGGAAGTCGGTGCCGGCGCCGGCCAGCAGCGTGGTCGGCTCGCCCCAGAGCCACATGCCCAGGGCGGTGTGGAGAGCGCTCCCACCGCACTGTCCGAATGCGACAGTGCTGTCGTCGATGGTGAGGTTTCCGGCCGCCAGGAAGGGCATCCCGAAGCTGCTCCCTCCTCCGTCGGACCCGGGCGCCGTACGGTAACAGCCGGCGCAGCGGGTCAACGGTCGGTGGTGCAGCCGGCGCGGCCGGTCAGCGGTCGGCGGTCCAGCCGGCGAACCAGGCCAGCATGTCGTAGCCGGAGACGGCGCCGGGGGAGGCGACCGCGGCCGGGTCGGTCCCCTGCAGGATCCGCTTGACCGGCACCTCCAGCTTCTTGCCCGTCAGCGTGCGCGGGACCGCGTCCACCCCGACGATCTCGTCCGGCACGTGCCGGGGCGAGAGCTGCGAGCGCAGGGCGGCCGTGATCTTCGCCTTGAGCGCGTCGTCCACCTGCGCCCCCTCGGCCGCGACGACGAACAGCGGCATCAGGTATGTCCCGTCCCGGCGCTCGACGCCGACGACGAGGCTGTCGGCGACCTCGGGCAGCTGCTCGACCACGGCGTAGATCTCGGCCGAGCCCATCCGCACGCCCATCCGGTTGAGCGTCGAGTCCGACCGCCCGGAGATCGAGATCGACCGGTCACTGTGGACGGTGATCCAGTCGCCGTGCCGCCAGACGCCGGGGAAGGTGTCGAAGTAGCTGTCGTGGTAGCGGGTGCCGTCGGGGTCGTTGAGGAAGTACAGCGGCATGGAGGGCAGCGGCCGGGTCACCACCAGCTCGCCCTCCTGCTCGATCACCGGGTTGCCGTCCGGGTCCCAGGCCGCCAGCGCGACGCCGAGCTCCGCGCCCGGGATGCGGCCGGGATAGACCGGCTGCAGCGGGTTGGCGCCGACCAGCGCGGAGCAGACGTCGGTGCCGCCGGAGATCGAGTTGAGCTGGGCCCGGCGGGAGACGTGCTCGGCCGTCCAGATCCAGGCGTGGTCGGGCAGCGTGGAGCCGGTCTGCAGGATGCCGCGCAGCCGGCTCAGGTCGAACCTGTCACCGGGGGAGGAGCCGGCGTTGCTGCCCGCCATCAGGTAGCCGGCGCCGCAGCCGAAGACGTCCGCCTTCGTCATCGCCGCCACCTGCCAGGCGCCGTCCACGTCCGGCCAGGTCGGGCTGCCGTCGTGCAGCACCGGCGCGGCGCCGACGAGCAGGCCGCCGACCATGAAGTTCCAGATCATCCAGCTGGTCGAGGTGACGAAGAAGAACCGGTCGCCCTGCTGCACGTCCGAGTGCAGCCCGACCGCCTTGAGCAGCTCCAGCACGATGCCGCCGTGCGAGTGCACGATGCCCTTCGGCGCGCCGGTGGTGCCCGAGGACCACAGGATCCACAGCGGGTCGGAGAAGCCCGTGTCCGCGAACTCGGGCTCGCCGGCGGCGCCCGCGACGACCCCGTTCCAATCCACTGTGGACACCGGCAGGTCCCAGTCGGCCTTGCTGGCCAGGTTGTCGACCGTGATCACCGTGCGCACCGAGGGCAGGCCGGCCACCAGCTCGGCCACCGTCTCCCGCCGGTCGTAGGGCTTCCCGCCGAACCGGTAGCCGTCCGCGGCGATCAGCACGACCGGCTCGGCCTGGCCCAGGCGGGCCAGCACGCTCGGGGTGCCGAAGTCAGGCGACGCGACCGTCCACACCGCACCGACCGCGGCCGTCGCCAGCAGGGCGACCACCGACGGGGCGGTGTTGGGCAGATAGGCCGCGACCCGGTCGCCCGGGCCGACACCCAGCTCCCGCAGCGCCGCGGCGACGGCGGCGACCTGGGCCCGCAGCTCGCCGAAGGTCATCTCGACCGGGTCGTTGAGGCCGTCGGGGCCCTCGCCGACCAGGACCAGGGCGACGTCGCCGGCCGCCCCGGAGGCCAGGCAGCGCTCGGCGAAGTTGAGCCGGGCCCCGGGGAACCAGACCGCGCCGGGCATCCGGTCCTCGCCCAGCACCGTGTCGTAGGAGGAGACCCGGTCCAGGCCGTAGTGCTCCCAGACGCCGGCCCAGAAGCCGGGCAGGTCCTCGATGCTCCACTGCCACAGCTCGTCGTACGAGCTGAACCTGCGGCCGGTCCGCTCCTCGAGGCCGCGCAGGTAGCGGGTCATCTCGGCGTGTTCGAGGGACTCCGGGGTGGGTCGCCAGAGCGGTTCGGGCGGCTGATCGGCGGACATGCACCCTTTCTACCGCGTGCGCCGCGGACGCGAACCGCCCCGGGTTCCGTGCGGAACCCGGGGCGGCGGTGGTGCGGTGGATCAGCTGCCGGCGGAGGGGCGGCCGCGGACCGGTTCGGCCGTCGGGTCGGCGAGGTGGTCGTCGGCCTCGTGCCGCCCGTGGGCGTCGGCGTGGCCGTCGACCGGGACCCGGAGC
>DATINN010000757.1:0-8581 GCA_035474175.1 Mycobacteriales bacterium
CACCGGAGCCACCCCGGGTTCGGGGGAAGGGGACAGCGCGGGGGAGGGGGAGGGGGACAGTGCGGGGGAGTGGGCGGCCGCGGTCCGGGCCTGGACGGATGCGCGCATCCGGAAGGTCGTGCGGCGCGCCCGGGGCGCGGAGTGGCGCCGGGCCGAGGCGCTGGACGGGATCACGGTGACCCGCGGCAGCGCCGAGGTCCGGGTGTTCCCGCCCGTGCCGCTGGACGGCTGGCCGCGGGACCTGGCCCGGCTCCAGGTCTCCGGCACGGACCTGGACGATCCCGACCCACCCGGCCCGCCGCCGGACGGCGTGCCGGTCCTGTGGCTCAACCCGGCCGTCGAGCTGACCGCCGGCAAGGCGATGGCCCAGATCGGGCACGCGGCCCAGCTCGGGCTGGCCGCCCTCGACCCCGGCCCGGCCGAGGCCTGGCGCGCGGCCGGCTTCCCGCTCGCCGTCCGGGTCGCCACCGAGGCCGACTGGCCCGCGCTGCTGGACGGCGAGCTGCCCGTGGTCCAGGACGCCGGGTTCACCGAGGTCGCCCCCGGCACCTGCACCGCGGTCGCCGACATCCGGATACTCGACGCATGAGCCTTGTCCAGGTGGCGGACCGAGAGCCCGGCGTTGTCCTGCTCACCCTCGACGACCCGGACCGGCGCAACGCGATGACGGCGGAGATGGGCGCGCACCTGTCCGGCGCGCTGGTCGAGCTGGCCGAGCGCGACGACGTCCGCGCGGTCGTGCTGACCGGCGCCGGGCCGGCCTTCTCCGGCGGCGGTGACCTGGCCCTGCTGGAGGACAAGGCCGCCCAGGCCAAGACGGGCCACGACCAGACCGCGTCGATGCGCCGGTTCTACGACGTGTTCCTGTCCGTGGTGCGGGCCCCGTTCCCGGTGCTGGCCGCGGTCAACGGGCACGCCGTCGGGGCCGGCGCCTGCGTCGCGATCGCCTGCGACCTGGCCGTCGTGTCCACCGAGGCCAAGATCGGCTTGAACTTCGTCCGGCTCGGCATCCACCCGGGCATGGGCGGCTCCTGGTCGCTGCCCCGGCTGGTCGGCCCGCAGCGGGCGGCCGAGCTGCTCTACACCGGCCGGCTGGTCACCGGCGCCGAGGCCGCCGGCTACGGGATGGCGCTGGAGGCGGTGCCGCCGGCGCAGGTGCTGCCGCGGACGCTGGAGCTGGCCGCGGCGATCGCCCGCAGCGCGCCCCAGCCGGTCCGCCAGCTCAAGCGGTCACTGGTCGCGGCGGCCGGCAACACCCTGGAGCAGCAGCTGGACGTCGAGGCGTCGGCCCAGGCCGAGAACTACCGCACCGCCGACGTGGACGAGGGCCTGCGGGCCGCCCGCGAGCGCCGCGCGCCCGACTTCCACGGAAACTAGCCGGCGCGCGTCGCACCACCCAGGAGACCCGCGCTTAGCGCAGCGAGCCGTACACCTCGACGGTCCGGCGCGCGATCGCGTCCCAGCCGAACTCCCGCAGCGCCCGCGCCCGCCCCGCCCGGCCCATCTCGGCCGCCCGGGCCGGATCGCCGACCAGCGCGTTGACGGCGGCGGCGAGGTCGGCCTCGAACCCCTCCGGGTACGCCGCCGCGTACGGCACCAGCGTGCCGGTCTTCCCGTCGTCCACGACCTCGAGGATGCCGCCCACGGCCGAGGCGACGACCGCGGTCTCGCACGCCATCGCCTCCAGGTTGACGATGCCGAGGGGCTCGTACACCGACGGGCAGACGAAGACGGTGGCCGCCGTGAGCAGCTGGACCACGTCCGGCCGGGGCAGCATCTCGGAGATCCAGAACACCCCGGTGCGCGTCGCCCGCAGCGCGTCGACCGCGGCCGCGGTGGCCGCGCCGATCTCCGGGGTGTCCGGCGCGCCCGCGCACAGCACCAGCTGCGCCTCCGGGAGGAAGGACTTCGCCGCCTCCAGCAGGTGCCCGACGCCCTTCTGCCGGGTGATCCGCCCGACGAAGATCACGATCGGCCGGTCCAGGTCGATGCCGTGCCGCTCCAGCACGTCGGTGTCCCGGTCGGGCTGGTAGAGGTTGGCGTCGATGCCGTTGTGGACGACGTGCACCTTGTCCGGGTTCATGAACGGGTAGACGGCCATGATGTCGGACTTCATCCCGTGGCTGACCGCGATCACCGCGTCGGCGTTGCGGTACGCGGTCCGCTCGGCCCAGGACGACACCCGGTAGCCGCCGCCGAGCTGCTCGACCTTCCACGGCCGCTGCGGCTCCAGCGAGTGGGCCGAGAGCACGTGCGGGATGCCGTGCAGCAGGCCGCCGAGGACGCCGGCCACGTTCGCGTACCAGGTGTGGGAGTGCAGCACGTCGCAGCCGCCGACGCCCTGCGCGATCTCCAGGTCGACGCCGAGCGTCTGCAGCGCCGGGTTGGCACCGGCCATGCCCGCGGGCACGGTGTGCGCGATCGCGCCCTCCCGGGGCGCCCCGAAGCAGTGCACGTCGACGTCTACCAGGCGCCGCAACTCCCGCACGAGGAAGTCGACGTGAACGCCGGCCCCTCCGTACACGTCGGGCGGATACTCCCTCGTCAGCACTCCCACTCGCACAACCCACAGGCTAGGGTCAAATCATGCGTGCGAACCCTCGTGTCCTCGGGATTGTTCTCGCGGGCGGTGAGGGAAAGCGGCTCTGGCCGCTGACTGCCGACCGGGCCAAGCCGGCCGTCCCGTTCGGCGGGTCCTACCGGTTGATCGACTTCGTGCTGTCCAACCTGGTCAACGCGGGCTACCTGCGGATCGCGGTGCTGACGCAATACAAGTCGCACTCGCTCGACCGGCACATCACCCAGACCTGGCGGATGTCGACGATCCTCGGCAACTACGTCACCCCGGTGCCGGCGCAGCAGCGGCTGGGCCCGCGCTGGTTCACCGGCAGCGCCGACGCGATCTTCCAGAGCTTCAACCTGATCTACGACGACCAGCCCGACCACATCGTGGTCTTCGGCGCCGACCACGTCTACCGGATGGACCCCCGGCAGATGGTCGAGCAGCACATCGAGTCCAAGGCCGCGGTCACGGTGGCCGGGATCCGGGTGCCGCGGCACGAGGCCAGCGGCTTCGGCATCATCGACGCGGACAAGGACGGCAGGATCAAGGGCTTCCTGGAGAAGCCGAAGGACCCGCCCGGCCTGCCCGACAGCCCCAACGAGTCGTACGCGTCGATGGGCAACTACGTCTTCACCACCGAGGCGCTGGTCGAGGCGCTGCGCACGGACGCCGGCGACGAGTCCTCGATCCACGACATGGGCGGCAGCATCATCCCGATGCTCACCGAAAACGGTGCGGCCCGGGTCTACGACTTCGCCGACAACGACGTGCCGGGCGCGTCCGACCGCGACCGGGGTTACTGGCGCGACGTCGGGACCATGGATTCGTATTACGACGCGCACATGGACCTGGTCAACGTGCACCCGATCTTCAACCTCTACAACCGCGAGTGGCCGATCTTCACCAACAGCCCGCAGCTGCCGCCGGCGAAGTTCGTCGAGGGCGGGCTGGCCCAGGAGTCGATCGTCGGGGCCGGCACGATCCTGGCCGGCTCGACCGTGCGCCACTCGGTGATCTTCCCCGGCGTCACCGTCCTGCAGGGGGCGTACGTGGAGGGGAGCGTGCTCATGCCGGGCACCCGGGTGGAGGCCGGCGCCGTCGTCCGCCGGGCCATCCTGGACAAGAACGTGCAGGTCCCCGTAGGCGCGCACATCGGCGTCGACACCGACCTGGACAAGCAGAGATACCACGTCAGCGACGCCGGGATCGTCGTCCTGGGCAAGGGCGAGCTCGCCATTCCGTAGTCGGTCGGGCACCGTCGGTGCTCGCCGTCACGATGTGGTCACCTGTGCTGCGGCCGTCCGGGGCCGTGGCCTAGGGTTCCGGCAACCCGCTCGTTGAGGAGGCCCCTGGTGAAGCTGCGCCGTGTGTACGTCGCCGCCGCGGTCGCGATGGCGCTGGCCGCCGCCGGCTGCGCGAACAACGAGGACTCCGACTCCGGCACCGCGGCTGCGCCGTCCGGGTCGTCGTCGTCCGCCGCGTTCAGCATCGACTCGATCCAGAAGGACGACGCGCTCGCCGGTCAGGTGGACGGCAAGATCTCCTCCGACGGCAAGCTCGTGGTCGGCACGGACCCCACGTACGAGCCGAGCGAGTTCAAGCAGGGCGGCAAGATCGTCGGCTTCGACGTCGACCTGGGCACCGCGATCGCGAAGAAGCTCGGCCTGACGGCCGAGTTCCAGGAGTCGAAGTTCGACGCGATCCTGCCCGCCCTCGGCAGCCGCTACGAGATCGGGATGTCGTCCTTCACCGACAACCCGCAGCGGGAGAAGGTCGTCGACTTCGTCACCTACTACAACGCGGGCACGCAGTGGGCCTCCAAGGACCCCGCGTTCGACCCGGACAACGCCTGCGGCAAGAAGGTCGCCGTGCAGACCGGCACCGTGCAGGACACCGACGACCTGCCGGCCCGGCAGAAGAAGTGCGGCGGCAACGCCATCCAGGTCCAGCGCTACGACGCCCAGGACGAGGCGACCAACTCCGTCGTGCTCGGCAAGGCCGACGCGGTGCTGGCCGACTCCCCGGTCATGGCCGGTGCGGTGAAGAAGGTCGGCGGTGGCCTGCAGCTGGTCGGCCAGGTCTACGACGCCGCGCCGTACGGGATCGCGGTCCCGAAGAACGCCGGCACGACCAAGGACGCGATCCTCGGTGCGGTCAAGGCGCTGGTCGCCGACGGGTCGTACAAGGCGATCCTCGACACGTGGGGCGTGAGCTCCGGCGCCATCACCGACCCCGTGATCAACGGCGCGTCCAGCTGATCGGGCCCTCCCGGTGACCACAACCTCGCGGGAGGCCCCGGCCGGGGCCTCCCCGGAGGAGATCACGGCGGTTCCGGTCCGCCACCCCGGCCGCTGGGTCGGGGTGGCGGTGCTGGCGGTGCTGGTGGCCATGCTGTTCAACGGCGTGGTCAACAACGACGCGTACCACTGGGACACCGTCGGCAAGTACGTCTTCGACCAGCGGCTGACCGCGGCCGCGCTGGTCACGCTCGAGCTGACCGTCATCGCCATGTTCGTCGGCGTGCTGCTGGGCGTGATCCTCGCGGTCATGCGGCTCTCGCCCAACCCGATCCTGTCCGGCGCCGCCTGGGTCTACCTGTGGGTCTTCCGCGGCACCCCGGTCTACACCCAGCTCGTGTTCTGGGGCCTGATCAGCGTGCTGTATCCGCGGCTGGGGCTGGGGATCCCGTTCGGGCCGGAGTTCTTCTCCTTCCAGACCCAGAACGTGATCACCTTCTTCGTGGCCGCGGCGATCGGCCTGGCGCTGAACGAGTCCGCGTACATGGCCGAGATCGTGCGGGCCGGGATCACCTCGGTCGACACCGGGCAGAACGAGGCCGCGGCCGCGCTCGGCATGACCCGCAACCACATCATGCGGCGGATCGTGCTGCCGCAGGCGATGCGGGTGATCATCCCGCCCACCGGCAACGAGCTGATCTCCATGCTCAAGACCACCTCGCTGGTGGTCGCCATCCCGCTCACCTCGGAGCTCTACTCCAAGAGCCGGGAGATCGCGCTGGCCCTGTTCCAGCCGGTGCCACTGCTGATCTGCGCCACGATCTGGTATCTGGCCATCACCTCGGTCCTGATGGTGGGTCAGTACTACGTCGAGCGGTACTACGCGCGCGGCAGCTCCCGGGCCCTGCCGCCGACCCCGCTGGAGAAGCTGCGGATGCGGCTGCGGGGGCTGCGTCCGCCGCCGGCCGGCGGGCCCGATGCGGTCCCGGGCGCCCGCGGGCCCGGCGGCTGGACCGGCACCCCGGGGACGACGGAGGACGGGCGGTGACCGCGCCCGGGGGCGAGCCGATGGTGCTGGCCGAGGCCGTGTGCAAGCGGTTCGGCCGGCTGGAGGTGCTCAAGGGCATCGACCTGCGGGTCGAGCGCGGCGCGGTCATGTGCGTGATCGGCCCGTCCGGGTCGGGCAAGTCGACGTTCCTGCGCTGCATCAACCACCTGGAGCAGATCAACTCCGGCCGCCTGTACGTCGACGGTGAGCTGGTCGGCTACCGGCAGCGCGGCGACAAGCTCTACGAGCTGCGCGAGTCCGAGATCGCCAAGCAGCGCATCGACGTCGGCATGGTCTTCCAGCACTTCAACCTGTTCCCGCACATGACCGTCCTGGGCAACCTGCTGGAGGCGCCGCTCAAGGTGCGCCGGGAGCCGAAGAAGGAGGCCACCGACCGGGCCCGCGACCTGCTGGACCGGGTCGGCCTGGCCGACAAGGCCGCGGCTTACCCGCGGCAGCTGTCCGGCGGGCAGCAGCAGCGGGTGGCGATCGCCCGGGCGCTGGCCATGCGGCCGAAGCTGATGCTCTTCGACGAGCCGACCTCGGCCCTGGACCCGGAGCTGGTCGGCGAGGTGCTGGACGTGATGCGCGGGCTGGCCGACACCGGCATGACCATGGTCGTGGTCACGCACGAGATGGGCTTCGCCCGGGAGGTCGGCGACCAGCTGGTCTTCATGGACGGCGGCGTGGTGGTCGAGGCCGGCAAGCCCCGCGACGTGCTCGCCAACCCGCAGCAGGAGCGGACCCGCTCGTTCCTGTCGAAGGTGCTCTAACGCTTGACGGCGGCCAGCAGGCCGTCGCCGGCGTGCAGCAGGACCGGGACCAGGCGCTCGTCGTCGCGCACGGCCTTGCCCAGGTCGCGCATGGCGACGGTCTCCGGGTCGCGCTGGGCCGGGTCGGCGACCCGGTCGCGCCACAGCACGTCGTCGAACGCGATCACGCCGCCGGGCCGCAGCAGCCGCAGCGCCTCGGTCAGGTACGCCGCGTACTCCGTCTTGGCCGCGTCGACGAAGACGAGGTCGTAACCGCCGTCGGCGAGCCGGGGCAGCACCTCCAGCGCGTGCCCGACGATCAGCCGGGCCCGGCCGGACGGGATGCCGGCCTCGGCGAAGGCCTGCCGGGCCGCGCGCTGGTGTTCCGCGTCACGGTCGACGGTGGTCAGGACGCCGTCCGGGCGCATCCCGCGCAGCAGCCAGAGCCCGGACACGCCGGCCCCGGTGCCGACCTCGACGACCGCGCGGGCGTTGGTCGCGGCGGCCAGGAAGCGCAGCGCGGCGCCGCCACCAGGCCCGATGGGCACGCAGCCGAGCTCGTCGCCGCGGGTGCGGGCCGCCTGCAGCACGGCGTCCTCGGCCAGGAACGCCTCCGCGTATTCCCTGCTGGCTGCTACGCCGGCGGAGACCGCCGTTGTGTCCGGCACGCCGGGAGCCTAGCGGGAGCGGCCGTACGGGCGTGGGAACGGGGGGAACCGGCCGGTCGTTGGGTCGATCGAGAGGGCACCGGATCGCTTCGCCACCTGAGCGGTTGCTGAGACATCCGGTGCCGCGGGTCGGCAGGAAGGAAGTGATCAGGCACCATGGCGGTGTTCGCATCGTCTGTCGCGTCGGATAGTGGAGGTGCCGTGATCGACGCCGCCGCTTCCACGTGGGTGCCGCCGACCTGGGACGAGGTCGTGCGGGCGCACTCGGCCCGGGTCTACCGGCTGGCCTACCGGCTCTCCGGCAACCAGCAGGACGCCGAGGACCTGACCCAGGAGACGTTCGTCCGGGTGTTCCGGTCGCTGGCCGACTACACGCCGGGCACGTTCGAGGGCTGGCTGCACCGGATCACCACCAACCTCTTCCTGGACATGGTGCGGCGCCGGCAGCGGATCCGCTTCGACGCGCTGCCCGACGACACCGAGCGGCTGCCGGGCCGCGAGCGCAGCCCCGAGCAGGTCTACGCGGACGGCGCCTTCGACGCCGACGTGCAGGCCGCCCTGGACGCGCTGCCGCCGGACTTCCGCGCCGCCGTGGTGCTCTGCGACATCGAGGGCCTGTCGTACGAGGAGATCGCGGCGACCCTCGGGATCAAGCTCGGGACCGTGCGGTCCCGGATCCACCGCGGGCGCGTGCTGCTGCGGGAGGCGCTGGCGCACCGGGCGCCGCGCTCGGCCGCGCCGCTGGCCGAGGGGGGTGCGGCGTGACTCTTCCCGACCTGCACCTGGGCGAGGACGCGCTGGTCGCGTACGTCGACGGCATGCTGTCGCCGGCCGCGGACGAGCGCGCCGCCAAGCACCTGCGGTCCTGCGCGGAGTGCCAGGCCATGATCGACGCCGAGCGCGAGGCGAAGGCGCTGCTGGGCGCGACGCCGGACCCGGGGCTGCCGGCCGGGCTGCTGGCGCGGCTGCTGGACGTGCCGATGACGGCCGACCTCGGCTCGCCCGCGCTCGGGACGCCCGACCGGGTGCTGGCCGTCGACGGCGACTCCTTCGGGTGGTCCACGGGCGGCTCCCCCTTTCCGCACGTGGTCGAGCGGCGGGCGACCGCGCCGGCACCGGCGCGGGCCCGGGCCGGGGTCCGCCCGTCCGGGGCCGCGCGTCCGGCCGGTCGCAGCGTCCGGTCCCGGCGGACCCGGCGCGGGCTGGCGGTCTCGCTGGCCGGGCTGGCGTTCGGGGTGATCGCGTCGGCCGCGACGACGACGGCGCCGGGCAGCGCGGCGCCGTCCCGCCCGGGCGAGGCCCCCGGCACCAGC
>DATINN010000758.1:0-5669 GCA_035474175.1 Mycobacteriales bacterium
GACCCGTCCGCCGGTCGTTGGGATCGGGTCGGTCCGGCTGAGCACCCGACGCCGGCCGCGGACCCGTCCGCCGGACGTTGGGATCGGGTCGGTCCGGCTGAGCACCCGACGCCGGCCGCGGACCCGTCCGCCGGACGCTGGGATCAGGTCGGTCCGGCTGAGCACCCGGCTGTCGCTGCTGATCCGTCGGTCGATCGGTGGGATCAGGTCGCCGGTGCTGGGCGTCCCGCGGCGCCGGCGGATCCGACGGTGGGGCGTTGGGATCGGGTGTTGCCCGCGGCCGACTCGTCATCGGGTCGTGGGGAGCAGGGGGCCGAGCGTCCGGGCCTGGCTGGTGGTGCGGCATTGCCTCCGGTGGGTGGCTGGAACCAGGTGATCGCTCCCAACGGGCCCGCGGACTCGTCGCCGGCCGAGGCGGGTCGCTGGGAACGTCCGCCGGCGCCTGCTGGGCGCCCGGAGGAGTCGGGCGCGCACCACGAGGCGGCTCTGCCTCCGGTCGGGCACTGGGATCAGGTGCCGACGGACCGGAGCTCGGCGCCCGCTCACGAGCGGGCGGTCGGACGGTGGGACGACGTCGTGGCGCCGGGACCGGCGGACGCGGGGCGGCGGGAGCCGTCCGGACGCGCGGACGAGGCACGGCGTGAGTCCTTCGGGCGCGGGGATGACCTGCGGCGTGAGTCGTCTCGGCGCGGGGACGACCCGCGGCCGGAGGGCCGCTGGGACCGGGTGGTCGCACCCGTCGAGCCGCCGGCAGCACGACGCGAGCCCGGGGAGCCGCCGGCCGCAGCGGCTCGCGGGCCGGTCGAGCGGTCGGACGACGACGGAGCGCCCGGCGACCGGCGGTCCGCCGCGGCGCAGGGCGGGACCGCGGGTTGGGGACAGGTGTTGCCGCCCGTCGGCGACACCCGGGATGGGCAGGACCGCACCGAGGACCGGGGGGCCGCGGGAGTGGACGAGGCAACGACGTTCATGTCGCAATGGGGGCCGCCGCCGCTGGCGGTGCCGCCGACCGGCCGGGATCGCGGCTGGGGCGGCCCGACGGCGCCGTCCCGGACCGGGGCCGGCAGCAGCGGCGCCAACCCCGCACCCCCGCCCGGACCGCGGGCGACGGCTGCCTGGACCCGCGAGCCCACGGCCCCGCCGGACCAGCCCCCCACCGCCCGCCCGACCCCACCCGGCCCGGCCAACCCCACCCCGGACCAGCCACCCGACCGTCCGGCCGAGGCCTGGTCGGCGGAGGGTCGGCGGGCGGAGACCGGCCCGGCCGCGGATCGGTCCGGAGACGGGTGGCGGCCGGCGGATGGGCCGGCGGAGCGGTGGATGAGCGATCGCCGTGCTGCCGATCGGGCTGCCGCCGAGCAGTTCGGAACAGACCGGCCCGGTGCCGATCGTGGGGTTCAGCCGGGCCCGGGTGAACGGCGGGACGTCGGTCGTGACGGTGAGGCGGACCCGTCGCACCGTGGCGCGTCGGATCGCACCGCGCCGCCGGATCGGACAGGGTCCGCTGATCGGACAGGCCCGTCGGATCGGACCGGCCCGCCGGATCGGACAGGGTCCGCGGATCGGACAGGCCCGCCGGATCGGACAGGCCCGTCGGATCGGACAGGACCGCCGGATCGGACCGGGGAGCGCCCGGGCGAGCACGGTCGTTTCGGGGACGAGCCGACGGAGGTGATCGGCCCGTTCGACGTCGGCGCGTGGAGCCTGCAGAGCGGCGGCCGGACGGTGGCGCCGGAGCGGCGGCGACCGCGCGGCCAGGACCCCCGGCCCGAGCGGATCGACGGGCGCAGCGACGACCGGGACGAGCCCGGCGCCGGCGGGGGCGGCGGCGGCGAGCCGCCGGCCCACGGTGGCGGTGGCGGCGGCAACGGCGACGGCCGGGACCCGCACCGCCGGACGATCGGCGACCGGATCCGTACCTTCCTGCGCGGCATCGGCCAGACCTTCCTCACCCTCGGCATCGTGCTGCTGCTGCTCGCCGGCTACGAGGTCTGGTTCACCGACCTGGTCAACGAGCGCACGCAGAAGAAGCTGACGACCGCGCTGGAGCAGCAGTGGGAGGACGGTGACGACCCGACGGTCGGCACCGCCCCGGCCAAGCCCGGCGCCAGCGTCCGGCAGATCCCGCTCGGGGACGGGTTCGCGCTGATCTACATGCCGGACCTCGGCACCGACTACGTCTACACGGTCGTCGAGGGCACCGGCGTCGACGAGCTCAACGAGGGCCCCGGCCACTACGTCGGCACCCCCCTGCCCGGCTCGGTCGGCAACGTGGCCATCGCCGGGCACCGGGTCGGCAAGGGCTCGCCGTTCCTCAACCTGGACAAGCTCAAGGCCGGGGCGGCGATCGTGATCCGGACCAAGTCGTTCTGGTACACGTACCGGGTCCTCGGGGACACCAGGACCGGCGACGCCGCGGCCGTGTCGTCCTTCGGCGTGCCGGGGCGCGAGATCGTCGACCCGTCCAACGTCGGGGTGATCGCGCCGGTGCCGGGCAAGCCGGGCGCCACGCCCACCCGCAAGCTGCTCACGCTCACCACCTGCCACCCGAAGTTCTCGGCCCGGCAGCGGATGGTCATCCACGCGGTCCAGGACGGCGCGCCGTTCCCGGTCAGCAAGGGCACCCCGCCGTCGATGACGGGCAAGTAGGGAGGACGGCGCGTGTACGTCTGGATCTGGCGCAAGCTGCCCGGCGGGCTGCCCGGCAAGCTGGTCGGCTCGGCCATACTGGTGCTGGCCGTGGTGGCGCTGCTGTTCCTGGTGGTCTTCCCGTACGTGGAGCCGCGGCTGCCGTTCAACGACGTGACCGTGGACCAGTAGCCGGAGGAGGTCGGGGACGATGCGCGTTCTCGTCGTCGACAACTACGACAGCTTCGTCTACAACCTCGTGCACTACCTGGCCCAGCTCGGCGCCGAGACCGTGGTCCGGCGCAACGACGAGATGGCGCCGGACGAGCTCGACGGGTTCGACGGGGTGCTGGTGAGCCCGGGGCCGAGCACGCCGGAGTCGGCCGGGATCAGCGTGCCGGTGGTGACGGAGTGCGCGGCGCGCGAGCTGCCGCTGCTCGGGGTGTGCCTGGGGCACCAGGCGATCGGGGTCGCGTTCGGGGCGACGGTGGACCGGGCGCCGGAGCTGCTGCACGGGAAGACCAGCGAGGTGCACCACAAGAGCGTGGGGGTGCTGGCCGGGCTGCCGGACCCGTTCACGGCGACGCGCTACCACTCGCTCGCGGTGCTGGAGGAGACGCTGCCGGCCGAGCTGGAGGTGACCGGGCGGACCGCGTCGGGCGTGGTCATGGCGATGCGGCACACGACGCTGCCGATCGAGGGCGTGCAGTTCCACCCGGAGTCGGTGCTGACCGAGTCGGGTCACGTCATGCTGGCAAACTGGCTCGCCGCCTGCGGTGATCCGTCGGCCCGGGACAAGGCGCCGGCGCTCGCGGCCGAGATGGACGCGCTCCGGCACACGGCGTTCTCGACCGCCTGAGCGCCCGCCCGGCCGCTTCCCGGGAGCGGGAGGCGGCCCGGCGGCGTGGGCTCAGGGGGTTCCGGAGGTGGA
The DNA here is from genome assembly GCA_035474175.1 of Mycobacteriales bacterium. GTDB lineage: Bacteria > Actinomycetota > Actinomycetes > Mycobacteriales > CADCTP01 > CADCTP01. Next base: position 3,560 of record DATINN010000758.1, read on the forward strand.
GCTGGCCGATCCCGACGGGGTGCCGGTGGGGGTACCGGTCGGGCTCGTCGCCGTCGGGGTCGGCGACGGGGTGGTCGGCGTCGGCGTCGGCTTGGCCGCGGCGATGAACAGGGTGATCTTCTGGTCCAGCGGCACGGCCGTGTTCGCGTTCGGGTCCATCCGGAACACCGTCCCCGCCTCCTGGTCGTCCGGCGGCGGCAGCGTCTGGCGGTCGATGTTGGTGTAGCCGGCCTTGTTGAGGATGCCGGTGGCCTCCTCCTCGGTCCGGCCGACCACGTTCGGCAGCGCGGTCTTCCCGGTGCTGACGCTGAGGACGACCCGCGATCCCGGCGCGACCTTCTGCCCCTCGCGCGGGTCGGAGCTGATCACGATGCCCTCGGGGGTGCTGCTGTTGACGTCCTTCCGGACCGGGAAGAGGCCCTTGTCGCGCACCTTCTTGGCCGCGTCCTCGTACGAGAGGGTCTTGTAGTCCTCGAGCGTGACCGTCGCGACCCCGCCACCGATGACGACGGAGACCGTGGACCCGCGCTTGAGGCTGGTCCCGGAGGCCGGGTCGGTGCTGACGACCTGGCCCGTCTGCTGCGGGGTGGAGGCGGTCCGGGAGACGCTCGGCACCAGGCCGGCGTCCTGGATGCGCTTGGTCGCCTCGGCCTGGGTCTGGCCGATGAGGTTGGGCACGGTGACGTCGTTGCTGCTGCCGACCAGCTTGATGGTGGCGAAGGCGGCGGCGGCCAGCACGAGCAGGCAGACGGCGGCGATGCCGACCCAGAACCAGGGGCTGCGCTTCGCCGCCGGCGGCGGGAGCGGCCGGCCCCGGGTGGCGGTGGCCGCGTACTGGCCGGTCCGGGCGCCGCCGGCCAGCACGGTGGTGACCTCGTCCTGGGTCATGACCGGCTCGGCCTCGACCGGCCGGCCGTTGATCGCGCGGATGAGGTCGGCGCGCATCTCGCCGGCCGACTGGTAGCGGTTGGCCGGGTTCTTCGCCATCGCCTTGAGCACGATCGCGTCGAGCTCCGGCGGCACGTCCGGGTTGAGCGAGGACGGTGGCGGGGGGTTCTCCCGGACGTGCTGGTACGCGACCGCGACCGGCGAGTCCCCGGTGAACGGCGGCGAGCCCGTGATCAGCTCGAACAGCAGCACGCCGGTGGAGTAGACGTCGGAGCGGGCGTCCACGTTCTCGCCCCGGGCCTGCTCCGGGGACAGGTATTGCGCGGTGCCGATGACGGCCGCGGTCTGGGTCACGGTGGCGGCGTTGTCGGCGACGGCCCGGGCGATGCCGAAGTCCATGACCTTGACCGCGCCCGTCGGCGTGATCATCACGTTGCCCGGCTTCACGTCGCGGTGCACGATGCCGTTGCGGTGGGAGAAGTCGAGGGCGGCGCAGACGTCGGCGACGATCTCCATCGCCCGGCGCGGCATCAGCCGGCCCTCGATCTTCAGCACGTCGCGCAGGGTGCGGCCCTCGACGTACTCCATGACGATGTACGGCTGGTTGCCCAGCATGTCCTCTTCGCCGGTGTCGTAGACCGCGACGATCGCCGGGTGGTTCAGCGACGCGGCGGCCTGAGCCTCCCGGCGGAAGCGGGCCTGGAACGACGGGTCCCGGGCCAGGTCGGCCCGCAGCACCTTGACCGCGACCTCCCGGCCGAGCCGGACGTCGCGGCCGCGGTGGACCTCGGCCATGCCCCCGTAGCCGAGGATCTCGCCGATCTCGTACCGGGATCCCAACAGGCGTGGCGTCGTCATGAAACCCTCGTCGTCATCGAACCCATCGAAACCTCAGTGTTCCAGTGTCGGCTGTAGGTGGTGAGGGCGGCCGGTGCGCCGGCCGACCGATCGTCGTCGGCGCGTTCTGACAAGAGCACGGTGGCGAGGCCGGCCAGGATCAGCGCCAGCAGCAGGACGAGCGCGATCCAGACCGGGCGGCGGGTGCCGCGCCGCCGCGGCTCGTCCGGCGGTGGTGCGGTCCAGGTGCCGGTCTGGGACCAGGGCGGGTACGGGATGGCGGGGTTGGTGCCGCCCACGCCGTCGGGTCCGACCCGCGGACCCGGGAAGCCGGGCGGCGTGCCGCCACCGGGGCCGGCCGGCCCGGCCGCGGTCGACCCGGTCG
>DATINN010000759.1:0-2070 GCA_035474175.1 Mycobacteriales bacterium
ATCATCGAGACGATCAAGCGCGGGGTGGAGATCGCCGGCACCGCCGACGGCCCGGCGCTGGCCAAGGCGATCGAGACGTTCAAGGACGAGCCGCTGCTGACCGGGCCGACCAGCTACTCCCCGACCTGCCACGCCCCGATCGACCGGCCGCTGGCGATGATGCAGATCCAGCAGGGCAAGGCCTCGTTCCTGACCTACTCCAAGCCCGCCGGCGTGCCGGACACGGCCTGTTGACGGGCGCCGCGATGCTCGGGACCCGCGGGGTGCACGTCCGGTTCGCCGGCGTGCACGCCGTGGCCGACGTCGAGCTCACGCTCGAAGCCGGTGAGGTCGTCGGGCTGATCGGGCCCAACGGGGCCGGCAAGACCACGCTGGTCAACGTCCTGAGCGGGTTCCAGCGGCCGACCGAGGGCACGGTCGTGCTGGACGGCACGGACGTGACCCGGTGGCCGCCGCACCGGCGCGGGCGGGCCGGGATCGGCCGGACGTTCCAGAGCGTGCGGGTCTTCGCCGGGCTCAGCGTGCTGGAAAACCTGGAAGCGGCCGCGTACGGGGGCGGCCGGTCCCGCCGGGACGCGGTCCGCACCGCCGGCGAGCTGCTGGAGATGGTCGGCCTCACCGACGCCGCGCGGTCCCGGGCCGGCTCGCTGGCCTACGGGCAGGAGCGCCGGCTCGGGATCGCCCGCGCGCTGGCCGCCGGGCCGCGGTTCCTGCTGCTGGACGAGCCCGCCGCCGGGCTCAACGAGCAGGAGAGCGACGAGCTGCTGGAGCTGCTGCGGTCGCTGCGGACCGAGCGGGGCGTCGCGCTGCTGGTCATCGAGCACGACATGCGGCTGATCATGCGGCTGTGCGACCGGCTGCACGTGCTCGACCACGGCCGCACGATCGCGGCCGGGGGGCCGGCCGACGTCGCCCGCGACCCGGCCGTGCTCGACGCCTACCTCGGGCACCGGGAGGGCGACCGTGCTGCGGGTTGACGGGCTGTCCGTCCACTACGGACGGATCCGGGCCGTCCGGGACCTGTCCCTGACCGTCGGCGACGGCGAGGTGGTCGGGCTGCTCGGGCCCAACGGGGCCGGCAAGAGCAGCACGCTGGCCGCGATCGCCGGCGCGCTGGCCCCGGCCGGCGGCCGCATCGAGCTGGCCGGGCAGGACGTCACCGGGCAGCCGGCCGAGAAGATGGTGCGGCGCGGGCTGGCGCTGGTCCCCGAGGGCCGGCGCATCTTCGCCACCCTGACCGTGGCCGAGAACCTCGCGCTGGGCTCGACCGCGCGCCGGGACCGGGCCGCGGTGGCGTCCGATGTGGACGAACAGCTGGAGCGGTTCCCGGTGCTGCGGCGCTTCTACCGGACCGCGGCCGGCACGCTGTCCGGCGGCGAGCAGCAGCAGCTGGCCATCGCCCGGGCGCTGCTGGGCCGACCCCGGCTGCTGCTGCTGGACGAGCCGTCGCTGGGGCTGGCCCCGGTGCTGGTCGACCTGGTCTTCGACACGATCGAGCGGCTGCGCGCGGACGGGCTGACCATCCTGCTGGTCGAGCAGAACGCCAGCCGGGCCGTCGCCGTCGCCGACCGCTGCTACGTGCTGCGCAGCGGCCGGCTCGTGGCCGAGGCCGGCCGGGGCGAGCTGCACCCGGACGAGCTCGGCGCCCTCTACCTCGGCGAACGGGAGCTGCTATGAGGTTCCTGCAGCTCGTTGTGGACGGGCTCACGGCCGGCAGCTTCTACGCGCTGTTCGCGCTCGGGATCGCGCTGATCTTCGGGATCATGCAGCTGGTCAACTTCGCCCACGGCGAGCTCATCATGGTCGGGGCGTACGCGGTCTACCTGACCCAGAGCTGGTCCTGGCCGCTGATGCTGCTGGTGTCGATCGCCGTGGTGGTCGTGCTGGCGCTGCTGATGGAGCGGGTCGCGTTCCGGCCGGTGCGCGGGGCCAACCCGGCGACGCTGCTGATCACCTCGTTCGCGGTGAGCTTCCTGCTGCAGAACCTGGCCCAGATGGTCTTCACCACGCTGCCGAAGTCGGCCGACGTGTCGCCGCTGTTCCGGCGCTCGCTGACCGTCGGCGGACTCA
>DATINN010000760.1:0-3629 GCA_035474175.1 Mycobacteriales bacterium
GAGGACGCCGACGACGAGTCGCTCGGCGGCGCGGACATGCACGCGACCGTGTCCGGTCTCGCCGACCACCTCGCGCTGGACGAGCGCGACGCGATCCGGATCGGGCGGCGGATCGTGGCCCGGCTCAACTGGCGCAAGCACGGCCCCGGCCCGACCGAGCCGCCCGACGACCCGCGGTACGACCCGGAAGAGCTGCTCGGCATCGCCGGCGGCGACCTGCGGGTGCCGTACGACCCGCACGAGGTGCTGGCCCGGGTGGTGGACGGCTCCCGCTTCGACGAGCACAAGCCCGCGTACGGGACGTCGCTGCTGACCGGCTGGGCGTCGATCCACGGCTTCCCGGTCGGGGTGCTGGCCAACGCCCGCGGCGTGCTGTTCGGCGAGGAGGCGCAGAAGGCGCAGCAGTTCATCCAGCTGGCCAACCAGACCGACACCCCGCTGGTGTTCCTGCAGAACACGACCGGCTACATGGTCGGGGCCGCGTACGAGCAGGGCGGGATCATCCGGGACGGCGCGCTGATGATCAACGCGGTGTCCAACTCGCGGGTGCCGCACCTGACCGTGGTGCTGGGTGCGTCGTACGGGGCCGGCAACTACGGCATGTGCGGCCGGGCGTACGACCCGCGGTTCCTGTTCAGCTGGCCGGGCGCGAAGTCGGCCGTGATGGGACCGGCGCAGCTGGCCGGGGTGCTCTCGATCGTGGCCCGGCAGGCGGCGGCCGCCCGCGGCCAGGACTACGACGAGGCCGGCGACGCGGCGCTGCGGCAGGCGGTCGAGGAGCAGATCGAGCAGCAGTCGCTGGCGTTCGCGATGTCCGGCCGGCTCTACGACGACGGCGTGATCGACCCGCGCGACACCCGGACCGTGCTGGGCCTGTGCCTGTCCGCGGTGCACTCCTCGTCGTGGCAGGGCACCCGCGGCTACGGGGTGTTCCGTTGAGTGAGCGCGAGGGCTCGCAGCGCGAGCGGGGGAGCGAAGAGGGCCGGCCACCCGGCGCTTGCGCCTGGTGGCCTGTCCGAGGAGCGGGCACAGATCGCCAGGCTGCTGGTCGCCAACCGGGGCGAGATCGCCCGCCGGGTGATCCGGACCTGCCGGTCGCTGGGCGTCTCCCCGGTCGCGGTCCACTCCACGGCCGACTCCGGCGGGGCCTGGGTCGACGAGGCCGACCACGCGGTCGAGCTGCCCGGGGCGGCCGCGGCCGACACCTACCTGCGGGCCGACCTGCTCGTCGACGCGGCCGTGCGGACCGGCGCGGACGCGGTCCACCCGGGCTACGGCTTCCTGGCCGAGGACGCCGGGTTCGCCCGCGCCGTGCTGGCCGCCGGTCTGACCTGGGTCGGGCCGCCGCCGGAGGCGATCGCGGCCATGGGGTCGAAGGTCGAGGCCAAGGACCGGGTGGCCGCGGCGGGCGTGCCGGTGCTGCCGTCCTGGTCGCCGGTCGCGGTCCCGGCCGACGCCGCCTACCCGCTGCTGGTCAAGGCGTCCCACGGCGGCGGCGGCCGGGGCATGCGGGTCGTGGCCGGGGCCGGCGAGCTGGCCGGCGCAGTGGCGGCGGCCCGGCGGGAGGCGGCCGCGGCGTTCGGGGACGGCACCGTGTTCGTGGAGCGCTGGCTGTCGCCGGCCCGGCACATCGAGGTCCAGGTCCTCGCCGACAGCCACGGCACCGTCCTCGCGCTGGGCGAGCGGGACTGCTCGGTGCAGCGGCGGCACCAGAAGATCGTCGAGGAGGCACCGGCCGCACTGCCGGCCGCGCTGCGCCGCGGGCTGCACGAGGCCGCGGTCGCGGCCGCCCGCTCGGTCGGCTACGTCGGCGCCGGCACGGTCGAGTTCCTGGTCGCCGCCGACGGGACGGTCGCGTTCCTGGAGATGAACACCCGGCTGCAGGTCGAGCACCCGGTGACCGAGCTGGTCACCGGACTGGACCTGGTCGCGCTGCAGCTGTCGGTGGCCGAGGGCGCGCCGCTGCCGTTCGCCACCCCGCCGCCGGTCGTGGGCCACGCCATCGAGGCCCGGCTGTACGCGGAGGACCCGGCCGCGGACTGGCGCCCGTCCACCGGCGTGCTCACCCGCTTCGACATCCCCGGCGACGTCCGGGTCGACGCCGGGGTGCGGGCCGGGGACGAGGTCGGCCCGCACTACGACCCGCTGCTGGCCAAGGTGGTCGCGCACGCCCCGACCCGGGCCGCCGCCGCCCGTGCGCTGGCCGCCGCTCTGGCCGGCGCCCGCGTGCACGGCCTGACCACCAACCGGGACCTGCTCGTCCGGGTGCTGCGCTCGGACGGCTTCGCGGCCGGCCCGGACACCGCGTTCCTGTCCGCGCAGCCGGCGCTGCTGGCCCCGCTGGCCGGCCCGGACGACATCCGCACGGCCGCCCTGGTCGCGGCGCTGGCCGCCGCGGCCCGGCCGCGGGGGGTCCTGGGCACGCTGCCGGCCGGGTGGCGCAACAGCCGGTCGCAGCCGGCCACGGCGGCGTACCGGGGGCCGGACGGGGTGGTGGAGGTGACCTACCGGCCGGTGGACGGGGTGGTGTCGGCGACGCCAGAGCGGGTGGTGCTGGTGCGGGACGGCGTGCGCACCGCGTACCGGGTGGACGGGTCCACTGTGGACGGTCCGGGGTGGACGGTGGCGCTGTCCGAGGTGGACCCGCTGCCGGAGCCGGTGCCGGCGGTGCCGGCCGGCTCGCTCGTCGCGCCCATGCCCGGGCTGGTGGTGGCCGTGCACGCGGCCCAGGGCGACCGGGTCAGCGCCGGTCAGCCGCTGCTGGCGTTGGAGGCGATGAAGATGGAGCACACCGTGCTGGCCCCGGCCGACGGTGTGCTGGCCGAGCTGCGGGTCGGCCCCGGCACGCAGGTGGACGCCGGCGGGATCCTGGCCGTGATCGAACCCGAGGAGAGCTGATGGACTTCGCCGAGAACGACGAACAGCGGCTGCTGCGCAAGTCCGTGGCCGAGCTCGCCGCCCGCTACGGCCATGCGTACTGGCTGGGCAAGGCCCGGAACGGCGAGAAGACGCACGAGCTGTGGGACGAGGCCGGCCGGCTCGGCTACCTCGGGGTCAGCCTGCCGGAGGAGTACGGCGGCGGGGGCCACGGCGTGCTGGAGCTGACCATCGTGGCCGAGGAGCTGTCCGCGGCCGGCTGCCCGCTGCTGCTGCTCGTGGTCTCGCCGGCCATCTGCGGCACGATCATCGCCCGCTCCGGCACCACCGAGCAGAAGGAACGCTGGCTGCCGGGGCTGGCCTCCGGCGCGCTGCGGATGGCGTTCGCGATCACCGAGCCGGACGCGGGCTCCAACTCGCACCGACTGTCCACAGTGGCCACCCGCGACGGCGACGACTGGGTGCTGCGCGGGCGCAAGACCTACATCTCCGGGGTCGACGAGGCCGACGCGGTGCTGGTCGTGGCCCGGGCCCAGGACGCCCGGACCGGCACGCTGCGGCCGGCGCTGGCGGTGGTGCCGACGGATTCGCCCGGGCTGGAGAAGACGCTGATCCCGGTGGAGATCACCGGGCCGGAGAAGCAGTTCACGCTCTTCCTGGACGACGTCCGGCTGCCCGCGGACGCGCTGGTCGGCGAGACCGCGGAGGCGGCCCTGGCAGCGCTGTTCGCCGGGCTCAACCCCGAGCGCATC
>DATINN010000761.1:0-2191 GCA_035474175.1 Mycobacteriales bacterium
ACCAGATCGACGACATCCTCGGCGACGTCGTCATCCGCGACCCCGCCCAGGTCGGCTAGCCCTCCGCGGGGACCAGCGGCATCGCGTACTCGACCCGGTCGTCCTCGAGCAGCTCGACCTGGGTGACGCCGGAGTCGAGCAGGGTCCGCCAGACCTCGCCCAGCCAGGACTCGGCGTCGCCCTTCGCCCCGAAGGTCTCGTCGTTGTCCGGCGGCGGCACCCGGTTGCCGTCGGCGTCCTGATAGCGCCAGCTCCACGTCACGCCCGGCAGGCTACCCGTCGCCCCCTGGTACGCCTCCGGTAGCGTCGCCGCCCGCACCGACGGAGGGATCCCGTGACCGCACCGCTCGACCTGGACGCGCTGGCCGCGCTGGTCCAGCCCCTCGACGACGCGGCCGCGGCGGCGACCCGGGAGCGGCTGGACTCGCTGGCCCGCTCCCGCGACGCGCTGGGCCGGCTGGACGAGCTGACCGTCTGGCTGGCCGGTGTGCAGGGCGCCGCGCCACCGCAGGACCCGCAGCGCGCCCGGGTGGTGGTCTTCGCCGGCGAGCACGGGGTCGCCTTCGCCGGGGTCTCCGCGTACCCGCCGGAGGCGACGGCGTGGCAGCTGGACCTGGCCCACTCCGGCGGCTCGGCGGTCAACTCGCTGGCCCGGACCGTCGGGGCCGGCATCCGGCTGCTCGACCTGTCGGTGGACGCGACGACGCCGGAGGAGCTCACGCAGTACAAGGTGCGGCGGGGCAGCGGGCGGATCGACCAGGAGGACGCGCTCACCCTGGCCGAGGCCGAGACCGCCTTCCGCAACGGCCTCGCGATCGCCGACGAGGAGGTCGACTCCGGCGCCGACCTGCTCATCCCGGGCGAGCTGGGCGTCGCCGGCACGACCGTGGCCGCGGTGCTGATCGCCGCGCTGACCGACTCCGAGCCGGTCAAGGTGATCGGCCGCGGCTCCGGCATCGACGACCGGACCTGGATGCGCAAGGTCGTCGCGATCCGGGACGGGCTGCGCCGGGCCAAGCCGTTCACCGCCGACCCGGTCGCACTGCTCGCGGTCGTCGGGGGCGCCGACGTGGCCGCGATGACCGGCTTCCTGGTCCAGGCCGCGGTCCGGCGCACCCCGGTCCTGCTGGACGGGGTGCTGTCCGCGGCCGCCGCCCTGGTGGCGAGCGCGATCGCGCCGGCCGCGCCGGTCTGGTGGCGGGCGGCCCACCGCTCGGCCGAGCCCGCCCACGCGATCGCGCTGAAGCACCTCGGCCTGGAGCCGGTGCTGGACCTCGGCATCCGCTCCGGCGAGGGCGCCGGCGCGCTGGCCGTCCTGCCGCTGATCCACGCCGCCGTCCGCGCCTGCGCCGAGACCAGCACCGCCGAGGACGCCCAGCTCCCCCGCATCGCCCCCGGTCTCTAGTCCCGGACGTGCGGGGGGACGAACGGCGGCTTCACGACCCGGACCGGGGCCGGGCGTCCACGCACGTCGACGACCACCTCGTCGCCCTCGCCGACCCCGGCCGACGTCGACAGCAGCGCCAGCCCGATCCCCTTCTTCAGGGTCGGTGAGAACGTCCCGCTGGTGACCTCGCCGATCGGCTCGCCGCCGGCCAGCACCGGCAGGTGCGCCCGCGGGATGCCGCGCTCCAGTGCCTCGATCCCCCACAGCAGCCGGGCCGGCCCCCGCTCCTTCTCCGCGGTCAGCGCCGCCCGCCCCCAGAACTCCGGCTTCTTCCAGCCGACGGCCCAGCCCGAGCGGGCCTGCACCGGGGTGATGTCCAGGGACAGGTCCTGGCCGTGCAGCGGGTAGCCCATCTCGGTGCGCAGCGTGTCCCGGGCGCCGAGTCCGCACGGCCGCGCCCCGAGGTCCTCCCCCGCCTCCAGCAGCGCGTCCCAGAGCGCGGCGGCCTGCCCGGCCGGTGGCAGCAGCTCGTACCCGTGCTCGCCGGTGTAGCCGGTCCGGCACACCACGAGCTCGTCGCCGTTCCAGCGCGAGACGGTGTAGCTCATGTAGTCGTGCTCGTGCGGCAGCCCGAGCCGCTCCAGCAGCTCGGCCGAGCGCGGCCCCTGCACGGCGAGCACACCGAAGTCCTGGTGCTCGTCGGTGATCTCGACCCCGTCCGGCGCGGCCGCGGTCAACCGGCGCACCACCTCGGCCGTGTTGGCCGCATTCGGCACCAGGAAGACGTGGTCGTCTGCGAAGAGG
>DATINN010000762.1:0-3118 GCA_035474175.1 Mycobacteriales bacterium
ACCCGACCTCGAACACCGCCCGGGCCGGGCCCTCCGGGGTCCGGGTCGGGCCGTCCGGGACCAGGGTGCGTAGTCGGCGCGCGGTGAGGCGGAGCCGGATCGCGTCCAGGCCGGGGTCGCCGCCGTAGCCGAGCTCGCGCATGCCAGCCGGACACGCCTCCAGATCCCGCAGCACATGGCGGCAAACAGGACAACGCTGCAGCACACCACCCCCGCGCAACCGACAGTCCAACATCCCGGCACCGCACACCTCACACTGCCGCGACATGCGGCAGACCGTACCGGTCGGTAACACCATGCCCTTCGATCCACTACGCTCCCGCCCGAACCGGAGGGAGCGACGAGGCTCATGCACGACCGCCTGCGCGTGTTGCTGCTCAACTGGCGCGACTCCGGGCACCCCGAGGGCGGCGGAGCCGAGAGCTTCTGCGAGCGGGTGGCCAGCGGGCTGGCCGCGCTCGGCCACGACGTGACCGTCCGGTGCGCCAGCTATCCCGGCTCGGCGCCGGACGAGGTCATCGACGGTGTCGCCTACGTCCGGCGCGGCGGCCGCTTCACCGTCTACCCCCGCGCCGCCCTGGCCCTGGCCCGCCGCCGTCGCGCCTTCGACGTGGTCCTCGACGTGCAGAACGGGATGCCGTTCTGGTCGCCGCTGTTCACCCGGGCGCAGGTCGTCAACGTGACCCATCACCTGCACCGGGAGCAGTGGAGCGCGGTCTTCGGCGCCCGCCTGGGCCGGATCGGCTGGTGGCTGGAGTCGCGGGTGGCGCCGCGGGTCTACCGGCACTGCCGCTACCTCACCGTCTCCGAGGCGACCCGGGCCGACCTGCAGTCCGTCGGCGTGTCCGGCGACCGGGTCGGCGTCGTCTACTCCGGGCTGGACGCACCGGTGCTGCCGGTGGACAGCGCCACCTGGCCGCGCAGCCCGCAGCCCAGCGTGGTCGTGCTCGGCCGGCTCGTGCCGCACAAGCGGGTCGAGCTGGCCATGGACGCGATCGCGGCGATCCCCGGGGCGACGCTGACCGTGGTCGGCCACGGCTACTGGGAGCCGCAGCTGCGCGCGTACGCCGAGCGGATCGGCGTGACCGACGCGGTCACCTTCGCCGGCTTCGTGGACGACGTGACCAAGCACCGGCTGCTGGCCTCGGCCTGGGCGCACGCGCTGCCCTCGGTCAAGGAGGGCTGGAGCCTGGCCGTGGTGGAGAGCGCGGCGCACGGCACGCCGACGGTCGCGTTCCGCTCGGCCGGCGGCCCGACCGAGTCGGTGCTCGACGGCGAGACCGGGCTGCTGGTCGAGGACGCCGCCGAGTTCGGCCGGGCGCTGCGGCGGCTGCTCACCGACTCGGCGCTGCGGGAAGGCATGGCCCGCGCGGCCCGCAGCCACGCGGCCCGCTTCAGCTGGCCGGCGACCGCCGCGGTGGTCGAGGCCGAGCTGCGCCTCCTGGCCGGACTGCCGCCACGGATCCCGGCCGAGCCGCTGCCGGCCAACCCGACCGTCGAAGCGACCGGCTGACCCGCCTGGGCACGACGCGCTCGCCGCGGAGTTGTGATCGCCCGCCGCCGCGCGCGGGCCGGAACGACCTAGCGCTGGTCGTACGTGATCAGCGGCTTGTCGACCGGCGGGGCGTCGCTGTCCGACGCCGAGGAGACCAGGACCAGCGAGGCACCGACCGCGAGCAGTCCACCGACCACGGCCGCGACCACGGTCGAGATGAGGATGGCGCCGCGGTCCGTGGGACCGGTCCGCCGCTCTGCGCTGAGCACCTGGGCCACGCTCCGGTTTCATTGGTCGGGTCCGCGCGAGAATAGCAGCCGACGCAGACCGCTGACGATCACCGCGCCGACGGCGAGGCCGGCCACGCCGAGGCCGAGAATCGCCCGCCAGGGCTGGTCCCCGGGTGTGTCCGCCGTCGGCCCGGGCAGCTCGACCAGGAGCAGGTCGGGGCTGCGGAAGCGGATAGGGAGGCCGGCCAGGGCGCGCTCGGTGGCGGTGGCGCCGGGCTGCGTCCGGTGCACCACCGCGTACCGGACACCCTCGTCCCGGAGCAGGTCCGGCAGCCGTTCGCCGGCGGACAGCCCCTGACTGATCCGGGCCGCGCGCGGGTCCTCGCCGTGCACGGTCACGGTGGACAGCGGGAGCGCGTCGTCGGTGAGCACCCGGCGGTCGAGCAGGCGCGGCAGCGGGTCGAGCACGACCCGGTCCCCGGCCCAGCCCAGCCGCCGGTACGCCCCCCACGGCAGCGCGGCGACCTCGCCCGCCGGTTGCTGCGACACCACGGCCCGCAGCCGCAGCCAGTCGTCCGGGTAGTCGGCCGCCGCGATCCGCCCGCCGACCCCCCAGGCCAGCGTGGGCAGGGCCAGCACGGGCAGCACCGCGAGCAGCACCGCGTACGGCGCGGTCCGTGGGGTCCGGGCCAGCCGGGCGACGGCGTGGCCGGCGGCCAGCGCGATCACCAGCGCGGTCGGCACCAGCAGCTTCTGCCCGTCGCGCAGCAGTCCCCCGCCGGGCACGTGCACCACGACCACGCGCAGCAGCGCGTCCAACCCCGGCACCGCCCCGGCCGCGGCCAGCACCAATCCGACCACCGCGGCCGCCACCAGCCCCCGGCTGCCCGGCCCGGCGGCGAGCACCGCCCGCGCCTCCAGCACGTCGCCGGCTGAGCCACTGGCGACACCAGCCCGGACGGAGGGCGGATCCTCGATCCCGGACGAGCGCAGGGCGGCGGAGCGGGCCATGCCGGCGGCGTCGGTGGCCCGGGCCAGGAGCGGCCGGAGGCCGAGCGCGAGCGCGGCGAGCACGGCCGCCAGCGCGACCAGCGCGAGCGGGGAGTCGCGGCCGGCGGGCGCGGCAGCCGGGTTCCAGATGCCGCCCAACGTGAGCAGGCTGCCGGGCAGGCCGAGAGGGGTGTCGGACCGCGCCGCGAAGGCGGCGACCCCGGCCGGATCGGCCGGCACCCCGCCCGGCCGCGTCAGCGCCGGCACCAACCACGGCATGTTCACCGCCACCGCGAACCCCAGCACCCCGGCCGCCGCCCGGCGCAGCCCGAGGATCGCGAGCGCGGTGCCGGTCGCGATCAGGGCCGAGGTCGAGCCGGCCGCCGCGGCGGCCGCCAGCCAC
>DATINN010000763.1:0-7556 GCA_035474175.1 Mycobacteriales bacterium
CATCGCCGACGGCGCGCTGCGGCTGCCGATCGGGACCCTGCCGGTGGACCGGCCGGCCGGCGAGGTGCTGGTCGGGATCCGGCCCGCGGACCTGACCGAGCGCGGGGACGGGGTGCGGATCCCGCTGCTGGTCGGCGACGGCACCGCCCCGGACGGCACGGCCACGCTCCGGCACCCGGCGCTGGCCCGGGCGGCCGAGGAGGACCCGAGCCTGTCGCCGGTGCTGCTGGCCCGGGTCGACCCGGGCGGCCGGCGGTCGGTGCCGGTGCTGCTCGATCCGGCCCGGGTGCTGCTGTTCGACCCCGAGACCGGGGACGCGCTCTGACCCTTCTCGCCGCGGGCTGTGGCGCCGCCGCGGTCTAGGACTGCTTGGCGCCGCGCAGGCGCTCGATCGTGTCGTCGTCCCAGGAGTGGCTGCGCAGCAGCCGGTAGCGCTCGCAGGACAGCCGCAGGTAGCCCTCGGCGTCGGTGCCGTCGGTGAGCAGCCCGGTCCGGCGCAGCACCTCCACCGCCGGCTCGAACTCCTCGGTGAACCAGCACTCGGCCGCCTCCCGGCGGTCCAGCAGCCGGCCGCGCTGCTGCATGTAGCGGAAGCACCAGGCCTCCACCATCTCGGCCAGCGTGCCGAAGTCCTCGCCCGCGTGCAGCTCGATCCGCCGCCGCATCCGGGCCGGCAGCGGCACCCGCTCGGCGAAGACCCGCTCGTGCCCCTTGGTCGGCAGGTCCTCCAGGCGCAGGTCGCGGTCGGCCCCGACCGCGGTCAGCACCTCGATCACGTGCGCGTTGATCGTGGTCCAGCCCAGCGCCCGGGCGACCGAGACGCGGTGGTGGCCGTCGATGACGAAGTGCACGTCGCCGATCCGGTAGACGTCGATCGGCGGCATCTCCTCGCCCCGGCGCAGCGCGGCGTCGATCCGGGCGAAGCGCCGCTCCATCTCGTCCGAGGTCGGCCGGAACAGCCGGTCGAAGCCGGTGGACCGGTCGACCGAGCCGACCACCGAGTCCACCTCGACGACCTGCTCGCCCAGGTCGCGCTCGCCGCGGCGGCCGAGCGCGGCCACCACCTCGTCGAAGGGCAGCAGCACGTCGTACGTCGCGGAGCGGCCGTGCAGCCGGCGGCGCACCGCGGACATGGCCGCGCGCCGCCGGGCGCGCAGGAAGTCGTCGCGGGCGTCCTGGAGCGGGAAGCCGGTCTCGAGTGCCATCACCTCCAGTCTGACGCCCCTGCGTGTCCGGCAACAGGCGTTCAGGTAACACGACCGGACCTGTACTGATCGGTAACTCATTGGCGACTATGAAGATCCCCTCGATGGAAGGCAGGTGGCATCGTGGCCGCTGCTCTTTCGCTGTTCGCCAACCGGCGGACGACCAAGGAACCATCAGACACCGCCCGCCGGCTGGTCGCGCTGGCCGGCGGCGCCCTCCTCAGTGCCGGGTTCCTGGTCGCGACGGCCGGTGCCGCCGACGCCGCACCCGGGTCCGGGCCCACCGCCGTGATCGCGCTGGGCGACAGCGCGATCTCCGGCGAGGGCGCCGGCGCGTACGAGCCCGGGACGGACGGGCCCGGCGGTGACTTCTGTCACCGCTCGACCCGGGCCCAGATCCAGCCGACCGCGATCCCCGGCATCCAGACCCGGATCAGCCTGGCCTGCTCCGGCGCCGCGAGCTCGGACGTCCGGATCAACGGCACCACGCACTACACCGAGCCGTCGCAGGCGGACCGGCTGCGGGCGCTGGCCCGCGACAACAACGTGAAGATGATCGTGCTGCAGATCGGCGCGAACGACGACCCGCACTTCGCCGACTCCGTGCTCAGCTGCGTCAAGGCGTGGGCGAACCCGTTCGCGTCACCGTGCTCGTCGACGCTCGGGCCGCAGTGGCCCGGCCGGGTCGCGGCGATGGCGCCCAAGGTGGAGGCGTCGGTCAACGACGTGCGGACGGTCATGCGCGAAGCCGGGTACGCGGACTCGTCGTACCAGTTCGTGCTGCAGTCGTACGCGTCGCCGTTCACGGAGAACATGAACTCGATCACGCACGCGTTCGAGGGCTGCCCGATCCGGCTGGCGGACGCGAAGTTCTCCCGGACCCAGGCCGTCGGGCAGCTGTCCGCGGCGATCCGCGGGGTGGCGCAGCGCACCGGCGTCCGGTTCCTCGACCTGGCCCGGGCCAGTGAGGGCCACGAGGCCTGCAACAAGTCCACGTCCGACCACTGGATCACGCCGCTCACGCTCGACGTGGGGACGCTGCTGCACTCGGTCGACCCGAGCCACATCGTGCAGCAGTCGTTCCACCCGAACGCGAGCGGGCACGCGCAGCTCGGCGCCTGCCTGACCGAGTTCTACGGCGACGGCCTGACCGAGGGTCAGTGCCTGGCCGGCGCGGACGGGAACCTCCACGCCACGGCCGGGATCACCGCCCCGACCGCTCGCGCGGCGGCACTGAGGTAACCACCGGGCCGGGGGCGCGGCTTCTCAGGAGGCCGCGCCCTCGGCGGCGGTGACCTCGGGGAGGGTGGGTGGGTCGGCCCCGGGGCGGGCGCAGGTGAGGGCGGCGACCAGGGCGGCGCGCTCCAGCACCGGCGCGAGGTCCACTTCGGACAGACCGGCGCCGGCAGCGTCCAGGGCGCCGCGCTCGGACAGCGCACCGAGCAGCCCGGAGCTGAAGGCGTCGCCGGCCCCGACGGTGTCGACCACGGTGACCGGCGGGGACGGGCGGTGGACCCGCTCGCCGCCGGGCCGCAGCGCCACCGCGCCGTCGCCGCCGAGCGTCACCACCACCAGCGCGGGACCCTCCCACCGGGCCGCGGCCTCGACCGGCTCCACCCCCGGATAGAGCCAGTCCAGGTCCTCCGAGCTCACCTTGACCACGTCGGCCAGCCCCACCACCCGCTCGACCGCGGCCCGGCCGGCCTCCACCGGACCGCGCTTGGCCATCCGCACGTTGGGGTCGTAGCTGATCGCGGTCCGGCCCTTGATCCGCGCCAGCAGCGCCACGATCCGCTCCGCCCCGGGCTGGAGCTCCAGCGCCAGCGACCCGGTGTGCAGCGCGACCGTGTCCTCGTCGACGATGCCGGCCAGCTCCGCGTCGGTCCACTGCCAGTCGGACGTGCCCTCGGTCCAGAAGTCGTACTGCGCGACCCCGTCGGCGTCGAGCGTCGCCACCGCCAGCGTGGACGGCTCGGCCGCGTCGACCAGGTGCCGTGGGTCCACTGTGGACTCCGCCAGGTGGGCCCGGAACATCGCCCCGAACGAGTCGTGCGACAGCCGCGCCGCCAGCGACACCGGCCGGCGGAGCCGGCCCAGCCCCACCGCCACGTTGAGTGGCGAACCCCCCGGGTGGGCCACGAACCGCCGCTCCCCCTCGGCCACGAGGTCGACGATGGCCTCACCGAGCACGGTCAGCATGATCTGGACCCTACTGGCTCCCCCCGGCGGCGACCGGCCCGCGACGGGGGCTCGACCGGCGGCGACCGGCCCGCGCCGGGGCCGGCTCAGACCGGCGGCGACCGGCCCGCGCGGCGCCGGCTCAGACCGGCGGCGGCCGGTCCTCGTACGGGGTGGAGAGCACGACGGTGGTGCGGGTGGAGACGTTGGCCCGGGCCCGGATCTCCTGCAGCAGGGACTCCAGCGCCCCCGGCCCGCCGACCCGCACCTTGAGGATGTACGACTCGTCCCCGGCCACGCTGTGGCACGCCTCGATCGCGGTCAGCTCGGCCAGCCGGTCGGGCACGTCGTCGGGCTCGCCGGCGTCGATCGGCTTCACCGACACGAACGCGGTCAGCGGCAGCCCGACCAGGTCGGCCTCGATCCGCGCCGCGTACCCCCGGATCACCCCGCGCTGCTCCAGCCGCCGCACCCGCTGGTGCGCCGCCGACACCGACAGGCCGACCCGCTCGGCCAGGTCGGTGTAGCTGGCCCGGCCGTCCGCGGTCAGCTCCTGCACCAGCCGCCGGTCGACCGCATCGAGCTGCTCCACGCCGGTGACGCTACTGGGTTCCCTGGTCGTTCCGCCGGTCGGTCAGCACAGCTCAGAGCACACCCAGCTCGCGCGAAGTGCGGTTGAGCCGCTCGACCCCGTCCTCGGTCACGACGACGATGTCCTCGATCCGGGCACCGTGCTGCCCGGCGAAGTAGAGCCCCGGCTCCACGCTGAACGCCATGCCCGGCTCCAGCGGCTGCGTGTTCCCGCCGACGATGTAAGGGTCCTCGTGCGTCTGCACGCCGATCCCGTGCCCGGTCCGGTGCAGGAACGCCTCGCCGTGCCCGGCGGTGACGATGAGGTCCCGCGCGGCCGCGTCCACCGACTCGGCCGGCACCCCGGGCCGGACCGCGGCGACCGCCGCCTTCTGCGCCGCCAGCAGCACCGCGTACTGCTCGGCGAAGGCGGCCGGCGCCGCACCGAGCACGTACGTCCGGGTCGAGTCGGAGCAGTAGCCGTCGGCCGTGGTGCCGCCGATGTCGACCACCACCGGCTCGCCGGACCCGATGACCCGCTCGGAGACGTCGTGGTGGGGGCTGGCGCCGTTGGGCCCGGACGCGACGATGGTGAAGTCGGCGGTCTCGTGGCCCTCGGCCAGGATCGCCTCGGCGATGTCGCGGCCGACGGCCCGCTCGGTCCGGCCCGGCCGCAGCCACTCCCCCATCCGCTCGTGCACCCGGTCGATCGCGGCGCCGGCCGCCCGCAGCGCGGCCACCTCGTCCGGGGCCTTGCGGGTGCGCAGCGGGCCGAGCACCGGGCCGGCCAGCCGCTGCTCGGCCTCCGGCAGCGCCGCCCGCAGGCCCAGCACGAAGGCCGCGGCCATGTGGTCGTCGACCGCGACCCGGCCCGGGGCGGCCAGCACCTTGCCCACCAGCCCGTACGGGTCGGCGCCGTCGGACCAGTCGAGCAGCTCCAGGCCGAGCGCCCCGAGCGGGGAGGCCAGCGCGCCGGAGCGCTCCAGCCGCGGGAGGATCAGCACCGGGTCGCCGGTGGCCGGCAGCACCAGGCAGGTCAGCCGCTCCGACGACCGCGCTCCGTATCCGGTGAGATACCGCAGGTCGGGACCCGGGGCGACGAGCAGCGCGTCCAGGCCGGCGGCCGCGGTGGCGGCCCGCGCACGGAGCAAGCGGTCAGCGAAATTCACCCGTCGAGTGTGCCAGGGTGGGTCCGTGCTGATGCTCCTGGACTCCGCGAGCCTCTACTTCCGCGCGTTCCACGGCGTGCCCGAGTCGGTCACCGCGCCGGACGGCACGCCGGTCAACGCGGTGCGCGGGTTCCTCGACTCGATCGCGTTCCTGGTCCGGGAGCGCAAGCCCGACCGGCTGGTCGCCTGCCTGGACCTGGACTGGCGGCCGAAGTTCCGGACCGACGCGGTGCCGTCGTACAAGGCGCACCGGGTCAGCCCCAAGGGCGGCGAGACCGTGCCGGACACGCTGGTGCCGCAGGTGCCGATCATCCTCGACGTGCTCGGCGCGCTGGGGATCGCCGCGGTCGGGTCGGAGGGGTTCGAGGCCGACGACGTGATCGGCACGATCGCGCACCGGGCCCGCGGGCCGGTCGAGGTGGTCAGCGGGGACCGCGACCTGTTCCAGGTCGTGCGGGACAAGCCGCCGGTGCACGTGCTCTACGTCGGCAAGGGCGTGCGCAAGTACGAGGCGATGGGCGAGGCCGAGGTCGAGGCCAAGTACGGCGTGCCCGGCCCGCGGTACGCGGACTTCGCCGTGCTGCGCGGGGACCCGAGCGACGGGCTGCCCGGGGTGAAGGGCGTGGGCGAGAAGTCGGCGGCCGCGCTGATCAGCAAGTTCGGCTCGCTGGACGCGATGGTCGCGGCGCTGGACGCGGGCACCGAGGCCGGCTTCCCGGCCGGGGCGCGGACGAAGCTGGCCGAGTCCCGCGACTACCTCGAGGCCGCCCCGGCGGTGGCCCGGGTGCGCACCGACTGCCCGCTGCCGGCGTACGACGACGCGCTGCCGAAGGAGCCCGCCCACCCGCGCAAGCTCGTCGACCTGGGCGAGCGCTGGGGCCTGGACAACACCTTCAACCGGTTGCTGGCCGCGCTGGCCGGGTGAGCGCCGACAGGGCTTTGGTGAGCGACGGGCTCCGGTGAGCGACGCGGCCCGGTGAGCGACGACGCCGGCGGCCCCGGGTGCGGGGTCGCCGGCGTCGGTGCCGTGCGTCGGCTCAGCTGCCGGTGGGGCGCCAGGTGTAGTCGCCGTCGCTGGACGCGACCGTGACCTGGATCTTCTCCGAGCGGCCGGTGATGTCGCAGGTGAACGTCGAGCCCTTGGACACCTTCTGGTCCGACGGGCAGTTGACCGCGACCGACGAGTCGCCGAACTTCTCCTTGTATTGCTGGGAGATCGTCGAGTTGAGCGCGGTGGCGTCGAACACCTTCGGCCGCAGCGCCAGGAACCCGAACACGCCGCCGAGGATGATCAGCACCGCGACCACGCCGAGCACCGCGAACAGCGCGCCCCGGCCCTTCTTCGGCGCCGCCGCGGTCGAGCCCGGGTAGGCCGGCTGGTAGCCCTGCTGCTGCCCGTAACCCGGCTGCCCGTACGCCGGCTGCTGCGTCCCGTACGACGGGAACTGCTGCGTCGACTGCGGCGCGAACGCGTCGTAGCCCTGCTGCTGGCCCGGGTAGCCGGCGCCGGCCTGCTGCCCGTAACCGGACTGCCCGTACTGCTGCTGGCCGGCGTCGTAGCCGCCCTGGCCGTAGCCCTGCTGGCCGGCGTCGTAGCCGGGCTGCCCGTACGCCGGCGGGGAGCCGAACTGCTGCGTCGGCTGGGCCCCGTAGCCCTGCTGGCCGCCGCCCCACTGCTGGGTCGGCTGCTGGCCGGACTGGTAGTCCGGCTGGCCGGGCTGGCCGTAGCCCTGGGGCTGCCCGTAGTCCTGCTGGCCGCCCCACTGCTGGGTCGGCTGCTGGCCCGAGGGGTAGTCCTGCTGCCCGTAGCTCGGCTGCTGGCCGGACGGGTAGCCCTGCGGCGGCTGCTGGCCGGACGGGTATCCGGCCTGCTGCTGCCCGTACTGCGGGGGCTGCTGCCCGTACGGCTGCTGGCCGGAGGGGTAACCACCGGCCGGCGGCTGCTGCCCGTACGGCGGCTGCTGCGGCGCGGGCTCCTCGGCCTGCTCCTCCGGGCGGAACTGCCCGTACGGCTGCTGCCCATAGGGCTGCTGGCCGCGCTGCGGGTCCTGCTCGGGCGGCTGCCCTGTCATCGTGGTCTCCTCCACCTGCCCGTGCTTCGCTCGTCCGGCGACGAGACGCGCAACAGACCCTACGCGGTTCCCAGCTTCCAGGTGTACCGCCCCGAATCATCGGAAACAGTCACTGTGACCGTCTGGTGACCGCCCGTGGTATCGGTCGCAATGCACGCAAACCTTACCCCGCCCCGCCGGCGCTGCTCGCCCGGGCAGGCGACGCTCACGTCCACGCCGGTCCGGGCCGACAGCTCGGTGGCGAGCGTGCGCTGCACGCTGCCGGTGTCCAGGTAGCGCGGCCGGGTCAGCCACAGCGCGGCCGCACCCACGACCAGCACGACCGCCACGACGACGAGCCCGGCGATCGTGACCCGCCGGGC
>DATINN010000764.1:0-4615 GCA_035474175.1 Mycobacteriales bacterium
CTCCCGCTCCCGCGGTGACAGCCCGCCGGCCCGCTCGGTCGGCCGCCGGTTGACGCCGTGCGCCCGCAGCGCCCGCCGGACCCGGCCCAGCAGGACCGCCAGCCCGGCCTCGGTGGCCAGCTGCTCGGCCGCCAGCAGCGGCTCCACCGACCCGGCCAGCCCGGCCCCGAGCAGGCAGCGCACCTGCTCCCGCAGCATCACCCCGGACCAGACCGCGGCCGCGTCGACCAGCGCCGCCCCGCCCGCGTCCCAGGCCGCGACCGTGACCGACACCGGCCCGACCCCGGTCCGGCCGAACGCGCCCGAGCGCGGCGGCGGCTCGTCCGGGTCGACGGCCGTGTCCCGGCGGGCCCACCGCCCGGTGATCATCGCCAGCCGGGCCGGCAGGTCCCGCCCGGGCAGCGCGTCGGCCGCGTCCCGGGCCGCGGCCGCGTCGCCGTCGAGCCAGGCCGCCTCGGCCCACACCCACCGGACCGTACGGTCCCGGGCCGCCGGACCGGCCCGCCCCAGCAGCGCCCTCGCCGTCGGCAGCCCGCCGGCGTCGGCGTGCGCCAGCGCCAGGGTGGCCAGCAGCAGCGCCCGCGCGTCCGGCGGCGCGGTCCGGTCCAGCAGCGCGCCGGCCGACCGGACGACCTCGTCCAGGGCGCCGTCGGCGTGCAGCGCCGCCCACAGCGCCTCGGCCCGGAACAGCAGCTCGGCGCTGTACGCCCCGTCCGCCGCGGCCGCCGCGGCCAGCTCCGAGGCCAGGTCGCCGGCCTCGGCCACCCGCAGCGTGTCCCGCAGCCCGGCGATCAGCGCCGCCCCGGCCAGCCGCTCACCGGCCCGGTCCCCGGCGGCCGCGGCGGCCTCCATCGCGGTCCGGGCGGCCGTGTCCCAGCCGTCCCGCCCGGCCGCCAGCAGGGCCGTCGCGTGCGCCGCCAGCAGCGCCGGCGGCGCGTCCGCCCCCGCCGTGGCCAGCGCGAACTCGGCCAGCGCGCAGCCGATCTCGGGATCCGTGGCGACCGCGGCCCGGACCGAGGCGACCGCGTGCACGGCCGCCACCGACGTCGGCACCGCGGTCACGTCGACGTCCACCGAGCGCAGCTCGGCGTCCGCCTCCCGGGTCCGGCCCAGGTCGAGCAGCGCCCCGGCCCGCAGCCCGGACAGCGCGACCCGGCCGGCCGGCCCGTCGCCGGACAGCCCGGTCAGCAGCCGCAGCACCGCGGCCGGCATCCCGGCCACCGCGCACGCCGTCGCGGCCGGCAGCGCCAGCCCGGGGTCGACGCTCTCGGCCAGCAGCAGCGCCGTGGCCCGCTCGCCCGCGGTGGCCGCGACCGAGGCGGCCTGGGTCGCCCGGGCCGCGGCCGCAGTCCAGGACCCGGCCGCGATCAGGTGCCGGGCGGCCTCGATCCCGTCCGGCAGCACCGCCCCCAGCCGGGCGTGCATCGCGGTCCGCTCCGCCGCCGGCAGCACCCCGGCCGCCACCTCGGCCACGTACGGCTCCCGCGCCGCGATCCCGTCCGGCCCCTCGGTCGCCAACCCCCCGGTGAGCAGCGCCGTCACCCCGGGACCGAGCAACCCGGCCGGCGCGGGCCGGCGCAGCAGCCCGAGCGCGGCCAGCGCCGTCCGCGCCTGCACCGGCAGCTCCGCCACCAGCGTCGCCGCCGCGTACGCCAGCGGCGACCCGGCCGCGCCCAGGTCCGGCGCCGCCGGCAGCACGGTCAGCGCCAGCGGGTTGCCGCCGGCCCGGGCCCGCACGGCCGGATCCGGGCACAGCTGCTCGGCGGCGGCATCCGGCAGCGGCGGCAGGTCCAGCCAGTGCGCCGCCAGCGCCCGCAGCCGGTCGGCCACCGGCGACGGCATCCGCACGGTCACCACGACCCGGGCCGCCGGCGCGACCGCGGCCAGCACCGCCAGCGTGTACGCGTCGGCCCACTGCACGTCGTCCACCAGCAGCACCCGGTCCCGCAGCCGGGCCCGGACGGCCTCGGCGGCCAGCGGCACGTCGTCCACCGGCACCGGCGCCCGCAGCGCCCGGGTCAGCGGCAGCCCGGGCAGGTGCCGCAGGGTGGCCAGCGCGCCGGTGGCCAGCAGCGGCAGCCCGGCGGCGTGCACCAGCGCGGTCTTGCCGATCCCGGGCGGCCCGGCCACCACGACCAGCCCGGGACCGCTCAGGGCGGACCGCAGCGCCGCCATCTGATCTTCCCGGCCGATCAACACGGTGCGAAGGATAAGCAACAACGGTCCCTGGTCGTGCTACGGAGGGAAGTCGCAGCGGCCCCGGGGTTGGCACGATCTGGGGAGGAGGCCGCACCACCGGCCACATAGGGTCACCCGGACGAGGAGGTGTCGGCGTGGGCGGTCCGCTCGGCGACGCGGTCGGCGCGGTCTGCGCCGAGCTGCGTCCCGCCCTGTCCCCGGCTGCCGCCGGCCAGCTCGACCAGGTCGTGACCCGCCTCGACGGCCCGCTGCAGCTGGCCGTGGCCGGCCGGATCAAGTCCGGCAAGTCCACGGTCGTCAACGCGCTGATCGGGCGCCGGGTCGCCCCCACCGACGTCCGCGAGTGCACCCGGCTGGTGACCCGCTTCCAGTACGGCACCGTCGACCGGGTCGAGATCGTGCACACCGACGGCTCCCGGCGCACCCTGCCGTACGACGCCGACGGCCTCGTCCCGCGCGACCTCGGCGCCGACGCCGACACCATCGCGTACGTCGACGCCTATCTGACCAGCGCCATCCTGCGCTCGGTGACCGTGATCGACACACCCGGCCTGGGCTCGCTCGACCGGGCCTCGTCCCGGCGGACCGAGGTCCTGCTCGGCGCGGGCGGCGGCGCCCCGGTGACCGCCGACGACGTGACCCCGCCGGCCGGCGGCCCCGGGCTGGACGCGGGCTCGCAGGCCGCGATCGCCCAGGCCGAGGCCGTGCTCTACGTGCTGACCCAGGCCGCCCGGGCCGACGACGAGCAGGCCCTGGCCGGCTTCCACGCGTACTCGACCGCGCACGCCGGCGGCCCGGTCAACGCGGTCGGCGTGCTGTCCAAGGCCGACCAGGTCGGCGACTGGCCGACCGCGGTCCGGCTGGCCGCCGACCAGGCCGGCGCGCTGCGGCAGCGGGTCTGGGACGTGCTGCCGGTGGTCGGCCTGGTCGCCGAGGCCACCGAGACCGGCCACTTCACCGAGGCCGACGCGGAGGCGCTGCGGCAGCTGGCCGAGCTGCCCGAGCCGGAGCGGGCGCTGCTGTTCTTCTCCGCCGACCTGTTCCTGCGGCCGGAGAGCGCGGTCCCGGTGGACGCGCGGGCCCGGCTGCTGGAGCGGCTCGACCTCTTCGGCATCCAGCGGGCGGTGGCCGCCCTGGTGGCCGAGCCGGGCCTGTCCACCGGCGAGCTGCGGCGCCGGCTGGTGGACGCCTCCGGCTTCCCGGCCGTGCGCGAGGTGGTCGACTCGACGTTCCGGCGCCGCGCCGACGTGATCAAGGCGTCGGTGGCGCTGGCCGCGCTGGACGCGGTCGCGGTGCGGGCCGCGCCGGCCGACCGGGCCCGGATCCGGGACGCGGTCGAGGAGCTCATGCAGGACCCGGAGACCCAGGAGCTGCGGCTGCTGGAGGCGGCGGGCGCGGTGATGTCGGGGACGGTGCCGATGCCGGCCGGGCAGACCGAGGAGGTCAGCCGGCTGGTCGGCGGTGGCGCGCCCGCGGCCCGGCTCGGGCTGGCCGGCCGGCCCGAGGCCGACGACCCGGAGGCGCTGAAGCTGGCCGCGCTGGAGGCCGCCGGCCGCTGGCGGTCGTACGCGACGTTCGGCTCGACGCCGGCCCAGAGCCGGGTCGCGCACGTCGTGCACCGGTCGTACTTCCTGCTCTGGCGCTCCCTGGGAGGTGGCTGAGGTGTTCCGGCGCAAGCAGGGACAGCAGCAGGTCGTCGAGGACGACAGCTCCGGCGGCTGGGTGGCGTACGCGGAGGTGGAGCCGCACCTGGCCGAGCTGGCCCGGCTGCAGCACGAGCGGGCCCAGCTCATCGACCTCTGCCTGTACGCGCGGGATCGCGTCGCCAGCGCGGCCGCGGCCGAGCGGGTGGACGCCGGGCTGGTCGCGCTCGGGGTGACCCCGCTGCGGCCGGACGGTGAGCTCTTCGATCCGTCCCGGCACGAGGCGGCCGCGACCGTGCCGACCGAGGACCCGGCCCTGCACGGCACGGTGGCCGAGACCGAGGTCCCGGGTTACGCCGACCACGGCGCCGTGGTCCGCCCGCCGGTGGTCAGCGTCTACCGGCGGGGCGGCCCGTGACCGCGGCCGCCGCCCGGCCCCAGCTGGTCGAGCAGTCCCGCGCGGTCACCCGGAGCGCGCTGGAGCTGCTCGACCCGCGGCTGCCCGCGGGCGCGGCCGAGGTCCGCCGCCAGCTGGCCGAGCGCCCGGCCAAGCCGGCCGTGGTCGTCGTCGGGGAGACCGGCCGGGGCAAGAGCTCGCTGGTCAACGCGCTGCTCAACCTGCCCGGGCTGTCCCCGGTGGACGCGGGCGTGGCCACCGCGTCCTGGCTGATCTTCCGGCACGCGGCCGCGCCGGCGGCCCGGGCCGTGGTCCCGGGCGCGACCAGGCCGGTCGACCTCCCGCTGGACGAGCTGAGCAGCTGGGCGACCGGCGC
>DATINN010000765.1:0-11490 GCA_035474175.1 Mycobacteriales bacterium
CAGAATATTGTTAGGTCTTAAAGGCGATCCGATTGATCGCTTAGGCTGTGCTCGCAGACGGCGCCCTCCACGGCCGCGACCGGGTCCACAGTGGACGCCGCCGCGAACGCCAGCGTGCCCACCCCGCCGTCCCGCCGCACCGCCAGCGCCGTCACCACCGGGGGTGCCAGATCGGCCCGGTTGTCGAAGGCATGCACGTCGTAGCCGAGCAGCTCGGCCCGCTGCCGCATGGTCCGGACCGCCCCGGCCGGCACGGTGTCGAGGTCGATCTCGGTCAGCCGGGCCCCGCCGTACCAGCCCAGCAGGAACGCGTCCCGCTCGATCAGCTCCAGCAGCCCGAACAGGGCCGCCTCCTCCAGGCAGCTGCCGGTGGCGCAGCCGTTGGAGCACTCGAAGACGAAGTTGTCGGCGGCGACGCCGGCGCTGTAGTGGACCAGCCGGGCCGGCACCAGCACCGGGCGCCCGTGCGTGAGCGAGAACCCCTGCACCCACGGGATCGGCCGGTCCGGGTCGAAGGGGCTGACCGCCGGGTCCTCCGCGTACGTCCGGTCGCTGTAGACGCCGCAGGTCCGCGGGTCCAGCGCGGTGTCCCCCAGGTCGGCGAGCGCGGCGACCAGCGGCGGGCCGGGCCGGCGGCGGTGCGTGCCGGCGTAGCGCTCCAGCCCTTCCAGGAAGGCCAGGGCCCGGGAGGCGGCGTAGGAGTTGGCCTGCCCGCTCCAGGTGACGTCGTTGAGCCCGGCGTACCCGCGCATGAAGACGGTGCCGGCCACCGGGGCGGTGGTCGGCGAGGTCACGTCGAGCCAGGTGCCGGCCCCGAGCGCGCCGCAGACCGGGTTGGCCAGCGCGTCCAGCGGCAGCGGGTAGTCCGCCGCCGGGCGCAGCCGGAAGCCGCCCGCGGCGGTCTTCGGTCGCGACCGCAGGGCCGGCACCGGCGCCGGGACCACCGCCGCCGGGACCACCTCCGCGCACGAGCACAGCGGCTCGGCCAGCAGCGTCACGGTCCGGACGGTCAGCGTGGCCAGGTCGACCTCGGTGACGTACGCCAGGCCGGGGCCGGGTCCGGGACGGCCGTCGAGCGCGGCCCGGACGGCCGCGACCGCGTCCAGGCACCAGTCCGGCAGCACCGGCCAGTCCCCGGCGGCGAACCGGTCCCGCCCGGTCTCCAGCGCGTCCCGCTCGGACCTGGTCCGCAGCCGCTGCCAGCGGACGGCCAGGCACCGTCCACACGGGCCGGTCCCGTCCACACCCCACGGTCCGATCAGGACGCTGGAACCGGTGACGTGCACCCGGGCGTCCGGCCACGGCCCGGCGGCGGGCACGTCGGTGCCGCCGAGCGCGTCGTCCCGGCCGAGCACGGCGACGGCCGGCGCCCCGGGCAGCCGCGTCCGGAGGTCCTGCGCGCTCACCGCCGGCTGCTCCAGCGGAACATCCGCAGCCCGATCAGTCCGAACAGGACGGTGAAGCCGGCCAGCGCGGCACAGTCGAGCCCGATCCCGCTCCAGGTCGCCCGGCCGGACAGCGCGTCCGCGACCCCGTCGTTGAAGTAGCGCAGCGGCAGCGCGTGCGACACCGTCTGCAGCCAGCCCGGCATCAGGTCCAGCGGGTAGAACGCGCCGGCCAGGAACGCCATCGGCACCATGACGAAGTTGCCGATCGCGCCGACCGCCTCCGGGGTGTCCGCGACGGTCCCGATCACCAGGCCCAGCGCCAGGAAGGCCAGGATCCCGCACACCAGCACCGGCAGCGCCAGCGGCCAGGTCGAGGTCAGCCGCAGCCCGAAGAACGGCAGCAGCGCGACCGCCGCGAACAGCGCGGCCTGGACCAGCCCGACGCCCATGGCCACGGTGAACCGGGACCCGACCACGGAGCCCAGCCCGGCCGGGGTGCGCCAGATCAGCCGGAGGATGTCGTCCCGGCGCCAGTGCATCAGCGTGAACGCGACCGCGAACACCGCGGCGTTGCCGACGCCCCACGACAGCACGCCGGGCGCGATGTAGTTGATGTAGGGCAGGCCGCCGTCGACGGTCTGGCCGCGGAAGATCAGCCCGAAGATGCCGAGGAACAGCAGCGGGAAGGCGAAGGTGAAGAACAGCGTGGTCTGGTCCCGGACGTAGGCCTGGTAGCCGGCCCGGGTCAGCGCCGAGTACGCGGTCATGCTGTGCCTCCCGTAGTGGCCGCCGCCGGAAGGGGCCGGGCCGCGGCGGTCATGTCGCGTCCTCCGCCCCGGTCAGCGCCAGATAGGCGTCCTCCAGGGTCGCGCCGCGGGTGCGGACGGCGTCGAGGCCGCCGATCTCGTCCAGTGCGGCCAGCACCCGCCCGGCGGCGCGGGTCTCGACCACCACCTCGGTCCCGTCGACCCAGGCCCGGTCCACCCCGGCCAGGACGGCGGCGACCTCCACCGACACCTGCGCCGCGGGCACGGACAGCAGCGTCGGGGCCTTGAGCGAGCGGATCAGGTCGGCCGGGCTGTCCAGCGCGGCCAGCCGCCCGTGGGCCAGGATCGCGACCCGGTCGCACAGCGCCTGGGCCTCGTCCATGTGGTGGGTGGTGTAGAAGACGGTGCGGCCCTGGCGTTTCAGCTCCCGCAGCACGTCCCAGAGCGCCCGCCGGGCCTCGGTGTCCAGGGCGGCGGTGGGCTCGTCCAGGAACAGCAGCTCGGGCTCGTGCACCAGCGTGGTCGCGATCGCCAGCCGCTGCCGTTGCCCGCCGGACAGGTCGTCCACCCGGGCGTCGGCCTTGTCGGTCAGGCCGACCGTCTCCAGGCTGCGCCGGGCGGCGGCACCGTCCACTCCGTACAGTGCGGCGACGGTGCCCAGGTGCTCGGCCGCGGTGAGGCGGGGGAAGAACGCGGAGGACTGGGTCTGCACGCCGATCCGCCGCAGCAGGGCCGGGTCCCGCGGCCACGGGCGGCGGCCGAGCACGGCCACCGAGCCGGCGTCGGCCTCGCGCAGGCCCTCGACGATCTCGACCAGGGTGGTCTTGCCGGCCCCGTTGGGGCCGAGCAGGCCGAAGAACTCCCCGGCGCGGACGTCGAATGAGACGCCGTCGACGGCGACCACGTCGCCGTAGCGCTTGACCACCCCGTCCAGCCGTACGGCGATGCCGTCGTCGCTGTCCATCGCGTCCCTCCTCATGTGGCCACCCGCTTCCGCTTCGCCAGCAGGCCGCCGGCCCAGAGCACGAGCAGCGCCGCCAGCAGCGCCACCGGCACGATCCCGGCCGCGTCCCCCCACCGGTCGGCCAGCCAGCGCGAGCCGACGACCACGAACGCGACCACCACCACGACCGCGGCCGCCACCACGAACAGCCCGTACGTGCCGTAGATCCAGCGCAGCCGGCGCGGGTAGGCGCCGGCGCCGGGGCCGCGACCGATCGCGCGCATCGCCAGCAGGACCAGGAACCCGCGGCTGCCGGTGGCGAGCCGGCTGATGCCGCAGCCGTAGGCGATCATCTTGTAGCCGTCCAGCGGTGGCAGCGGGACCAGGTTGGCCGCCGCGATCGCCGTGCCCAGCACCAGCAGGCCGGCGATGGCCGGCCGGGCCTGGGCCCGCTCCGGCAGCAGCAGCCAGACGACCGCGAACGGCAGCAGGAACAGCAGGTTGGCGAACGCGCCGGCTGCCGCGGTGACGACCTGCTGCCACCGCCGGGGCAGGAACTGGACGTCGTCGACCGTGCAGTAGGTGAAGACCACGGGCAGCCGCCAGCGCAGGCCGATCTCGCTGACCGAGGCGCCGAAGGCACGCCCGGCCAGCCCGTGGGCCAGCTCGTGCACGGCCAGGCTGAGCCAGAGGATCGTGCCGACGGCGGCCAGCGTGACCGGCTGGCGGTGGTAGAGCGTGCCGGTCCCGGCCAGCAGCCGGTCGGCGTCGGCCACCATCATCGCCAGCATCGCCACCACCGCGGCGGTCGCGGCGGCCAGCACGGCCGGGCGCAGCAGCGGGGCGGTGGCCCGGTGCAGCCGGTCCATCAGCGCGGGCGCGTCCGAGACCAGCGACGCGCGCCCGTTGAGCAGCGTCGACTTCGGACGGTCGGGCCGGTCCGGCGCGGTCGCCGGTCCGCCGGCCAGCAGCCGGCGGCTCCCCAGCAGCCCGAGCAGCCGGGTCCAGTGCGCGTCGGCCAGCCGCACCCCGAACCGGGCCGCGTACGCCTCGCCGATCTCCCCCAGCGTCGCCACGCCGTCGAGCCGGTCGAGCACGAAGTGCTCCTTGGGCCCGATCTCGTACGTGCGGTCGTGCACGGGGTCGCGGACCAGGTGCAGGACGACGGGCCCGCGGTGCAGCGGCCCGGACAGCCGCAGCTCCGGGCGGCGGGCCGGGTGCAGCGCGGACAGGCCGGCGGTCGCGGTCACGACGCCACCACCGGCTCCCGCAGCGCCCGGGCCAGCACGTAGGACAGGTAGGCCTCGTCCCGGATCGTCACCCCGAGCCGGTTGTTGGTCATGTGCAGGTACGGCGAGGCCAGCATGGCCAGCGCGCCGGCCGGCGAGGTGATGCGCAGGTCGCCGTCGGTGTGGATGCCGCGGAAGGTCAGCTCGCCCGCCTCGGCCAGCGCGCTGACCCGGTCCCGCAGCTCCAGGCAGTGCGCCGCCCAGGCCCGCAGCAGCCCCGGCAGCCCGTCCAGGTCGCCTTCGGACAGTCGCGACCGGACGGTGCCGAAGCGCCGGGCCAGCTCGGCCGCCATCGCCCCGAAGGCCTCGTCGTAGCCGTCGGCGTCGGCGTAGTTGGTGGTGGCGAAGCCGCGCTGCCAGAAGTCGTGGTAGCGCTCCAGCAGTCCGAGCAGGTGGTCGCGGTCGGCCACGAAGCAGCTCGACATCACCATCATCAGCTGCGCGGCCAGCCCCAGCACGACCGTCCGCAGGTGCATGTTGCGGGTCCGCACGGCGTCGATCACCAGCGCGCTGGAGCGCTGGAAGTGCCACTCGGCCAGCGCCACCCCGGCCGGCCCGCCGTACTTGCCGTACTCCGGCTCGTACGGCTCCCAGCTCCAGGAGTTGTTCGGCCGCAGGGTCATCCGGCCGTCCGGGCCGGCCAGGCCCCCGGCGGCGCCGTCCGGGTATTCCAGCTGGAAGAGCGTGTCGTAGAGCTCGGCCAGGAAGTTGCCCTCGACCCGGTAGAGCGCCGGCCGGGTGCGCAGGAACCGCTCGACCGCGGCCTCGGTCCGCCGCCGGACCTCCGGCTCGGCGTCCACTGTGGACGGTCGCAGCCGGAGCCGGACGTGCGGGCCCTCCAGCCAGTAGTTGAGAAACCACCAGCCGTCCAGCAGGTCGTCCTCGGCCAGCTCCGACACCAGCGGGTGCACGCAGTCCAGCAGCACCGGCCGGGAGCTGGCGGCGTAGAAGACGTGGACCGCCAGCCAGTCGGGACCGGCGGCCGGGCGTCGTGGGTCGGTCATCCGAGCACCTCCAGCGCGAGCTCCGCCACGTGCCGGCCGCGGGCCGAGGCGACGTGCAGCTCGTCCTCGTCCGGCAGCGCCTCCTCGAAGACGGCCCGTGCCGCCGGGTTGCGCAGCAGCCCGTCCAGCGCGATCAGGGACAGGACGCTGTCGAAGTCGACGTACTGCGGCTTGGTGCCGCCGGTCCAGGAGCCGCCGTCGGGCTCGTACACGGTGGCGAAGACGCGCGGCGGCAGGCCGTGGGTGCGGCGCCAGCGCTGCCAGGCCAGGTAGCGCCCGGCCTCGCTCCCGCCGCCGGGCCGGATCGCCTCGACCGGGCAGCTCCAGCGGCGGCGGGCCAGCACCAGCGACCGGTGCCGGACCCGGGGCCGGCTGACCACGCCGTCCCGGGCCGGGCCGGTGGGGACGCCGCGCCAGAGGTCGACCGAGGCCCGGGACGTCGGGGACAGCAGCAGCAGCGTGCGCGGGATCTCCGGCAGCACCATCGGCACCAGGTAACCGAGGTAGACCGGGACGACCTCGCGACCGAGCCGCCGGGACCGCAGCACCAGCCGGCCGGCCTCCGGGTCGTGCTCCAGCATCAGGTCGTCGAGGTCGATCCGGGCCTCGGGCGGGGCCGAGCTGGTCTCGCCGGGACAGACGATCTCGTGGTCGACGAGCCGGGTGTGCAGGTTGAGGTTGGTGGTGGCGAAGCCGGCCGTGACCTCGGCCAGGACCGCGCCCGGCGGGGCCGCGGCGGCCAGGGTGCGGCGCAGCCCGGCGGTGACGTCGTCGCCGAGGGCGTGGGTGAAGCGGGTGAACGGGAACCCCAGCCCGCCGTAGGAGTTGTTGAGCACCACCAGCGGGTCGCCGGGCCGGTCGGCGAGCTGGACGAAGTGGCTGTGCGGGGCGAACCGGCGCTGCCGCGGCAGCAACCCGGCCACGGCCTCGATGGTGTCGGCGGGCAGCTCGACCTCGGCCGCACCGTCCGGTGTGGACGTCCACAGTGCCCGCATCCGCCCGACCAGCTCGGCCCGGGCCGCGTCCAGGGCGGTCAGCTCCGGGCGCCCCAGCCAGTTCTGCTCCGGGCGGGGGGTGCCGTCCGGCTCGGCCGCGGGCTGCTGGGCGGTGAAGCTGAGGTACTGGTCGAAGAGGTCCTCGTGGAAGTCGTGCACCAGCCGGAGCAGGTCGTCGCACCGGCCGCCCTCGCCGTAGCGGGCCAGGAAGAAGCCCTCCAGCGTGAGCCGCTGCGGCAGGGCGACGTCGAACACCGGGAAGATCCGGGCCAGCTCGCGCAGCGGCTCGGCCGCCAGCCGGGTCCAGTCGGCCCGGTCGCAGCCGGTCGTGTCCACCGAGGCCCGGACGTCCTCGTACAGCAGCACCTGGGGCAGGCTCGGCCGGGCTGCGCCGAGCCCGCTCTGGATCGCGACCAGGTCGGCGCGCAGGTCGGCCAGCAGCCGGCGGCGGGTGCCGGCGCCGGCGGCCGGGTAGGCCCGGACCGTCGCCAGTGGACCGTCCAGCGCGGCCGCGACCTCCTCGGCCCAGGGCCGGCCGACCGCGCGCAGCGCCTGCTGGAACGCGGCCAGCGGGTCGAGGTCGTGCACGTCGGTGCGCAGCGCCGGGAGCTGGAGCATGCCCAGCTCCAGCAGGGCCGTGACGTAGCGGTCGGCCTCGGCCGGGCCGGCGTCGGTGTCCGCGCCGAGCCAGCGGACCAGCTCCCCCAGCCGGAGCGCGGGCCGGTCGGCGAACAGGGCCAGCATCCGGTCCAGGACGCCGCTGCGGCGCAGGAAGAACAGCCGGTCCTGGGCCGCGTCGAAGCTGACCGAGGCGTCGTCGTCGCCGGCGGTCACCGTCCGGCGGACGAACCGGACCCGGTCGTCCTCGGCCGCCCAGCCCGCGGACGGCAGCACCGGCAGGTCGTCGCGCAGCCGGGGGGCGGCCGCGATCAGCTCGGCCAGTCGCATCAGGACGACGACGTTGAGCCGGGCGAAGCCGGTCCACTCCGGACCGAGCGCGACCGGCCCCGCCTGGTCCGGACCGGACCCGAAGCGGCCCGCCGCCACCGCCGTGAACGTGCTGAACGGGCTGGCCTTGCAGGCCGTCCGGTAGAGGTAGGACAGCACCGAGCGCTCGATCCGGCGGCCGCGCTTGTCCGGCGTCCCGGTCCCCCGCGCGTACGCGTCGAGCTGGCCGTCCAGGGTGGGTGAGGCCAGGACGATGCCGGTGCGGAGCCGGTCCTCGCCGGCGACCAGGGCCCGCAGCGCGGCCCGGGTCCGGTCCAGGTCGGCGGCGACGAGGTCGTCGCCGGTCCGGATCAGCGCGTCCAGCCGGGCGCGGGCGCACAGCCACTCCCGCAGCGCCGCCCCGACCGGCCCGGTCAGCCCCTCGGCCAGCGCGGCCGCGTCCCGGGGGGCGGTGCCGTTGAAGACGCCGCGCCGGATCGCGAGCAGGCGGCGGCGAAGGGCGTCGTCCTCCGTCTCCTTGACCAGGGCGCCGAGGGGGTCGCTGAGCGCGGCGCCGGCCGCGGCCAGCCGGTCGGTGCCGGCCAGCACCTCGGCGGCCCAGTCCCGGGCGCCGGGCGTCCGCAGTGGACCGACGGCCTCGACCGGCAGCCCCGCCACCCGCAGCACGAACCGCTCTCCCAGGCCGACCGCGGGGACGGCCTCCAGGACGGTCATCGGGCCAGCTCGTAGCGGAAGTCGGCCGGGCGGCCGGTCTCGTGGCCGACCATCATCAGCAGCAGCGGAACCTCGCCGGTGCCCTCCAGGCCCAGCTCCTCGACGTAGGAGACGGAGTCGAAGCCGAGGGCCACGCCGCAGGCGATGCCGAGCGCGGCCGCGGCGGTGTAGACGGCCTGGGCGGCGGCGCCGATGACCGCGGTGACCAGCCGGTAGCCGCGGTCGCCGGTGGCGGCCACCACCGCCCCGGTGCGGACGGCCGGCACGATGACGGCACCGGCCTGCTCCAGGTTGTAGTTGGCCAGGAAGTAGTTGCGCTGCAGGAACTCCCCCGGCGGGCCGGCGGTCACCGGGCTCAGCGTCCGGGTGCCCGGGTCGTACCGGTAGGAGCCGGGGTCGAGGCCCTCGACGTGGTTGACGAAGACGTAGATCGCGGCCAGCTCGGTGGTGCCGAGGTCGGTGGGGAGTGCGGCCCCGGCGGCGGTCGCCGCCAGCAGCGCGGCCAGCTGGGGCCGGGTCGTCGGCACCAGCCCGGAGAACCGGCCGAAGCTGCTGCGCCGGGCCCGCAGCGCGGTCCGCACATCGGTGCCCATCGGCGCCGTCGGCGGCAGCGGGTGACCGCCGGCGGCCGCGGGACCGGGCACCGCGGCCGCCAGCGCGTCTGTCCCCGGCCGGGGGCCACCGTCCACAGTGGCCTCGTGCACCGACCGGACCGTCCCGAACTCCGCGAACCGCGTGGACCTGCCCGCGTCCGAGCGCCGGACCCGGGCCGGCGCACCGGCCGAGAGCGACGGCGTCCCGGCCCAGCGCAGCGGCACCACCGCGAACACGCCCTCGCGGTCGCCGGCCACCCCGAGCAGCCGGGTCAGCCGGGGCTCGTCGAACCAGAACCGCGGCTCGATCGCCAGCCCGCGGGCGCCGGCCCACATCCGCCAGGCCTGCAGCAGCGCGCCGGTGTCCATGGTGACGACGTGGTAGGAGAAGCTGTTGTACTTGAACGAGTTCTGCCAGAACTGCACGCCCAGGATCAGGAACTGGTCGGTGTCGGCCCCGCCGACGGCCTCCCGGACCTCGGCCGAGACGTCACCGGCGAGCAGCCGCTCCAGCCCGTGCCGGGCCGGGGCGTAGTGGTAGAGGCCGGGCAGCAGCGGGCCGCTGGGGCCGGCGGCCCAGTAGACGCTGACCGGGTAGAGACCGCCGCCGGAGGCCGCCCCCCGCGACCAGTTGGCCTCGACGTAGTGCGGCAGCGCGGACAGGTCGGAGTTGGCCTGCACCCCCAGCCGCCGGCCCACCAGCCCGTACGAGTCCTGCAGCAGGCCGCTCAGCAGCGGCAGCGTGAACCGCTCGCTGCCGGGTCTTGCCGTCAGTCCACTGTCGACGGACGCGGCGGCCGGGTACGGGCAGGGCGGCAGCGGGACCAGGTCGGCCCCGGGGAAGAACTTGGCCTTGCGCGGCCGGTCGCGCCAGTCCGGCACGAAGTCGGCCGGCTCCATCGGGACCCGGCTGCGGCGCATGACCGCGTCGGCGTAGTCGGTGACGGTGCTCATCGCTCCTCCTCTCGAAGCCGGATCACGGGAACGGGTGCGGGGCCAGGTTGAGCTCGGCCGGGTCGAGGTCGCAGGGCCGCCGGCCGGCCTCGCGCAGCGCCGTCCGCAGCCGCGGCATCCGCAGCGCCCGCTGCCGCCGCCAGCCGAAGTCGATCGGCAGCAGCCCGGGCACCAGCACGCTCGCCGTGGCCAGCCCGAGCGCGGCCTGCTCGGGGCTGGTCTGGTCGACCGCGACCACGTCGAAGCCGCGCGCGGCCAGCACGCCCACCGTCCACTCCAGGTCCGCGCGCAGGTCGCCGCTGACGAACGCCGGCTCCGGCAGCGGCACCGTCGGGTGTGGACGGTCGAGCAGGAACGCGGCGTGCCGGCGCATCTCCGGCAGCCCGTAGAGCAGCGGGTGGTCGTGCAGCGAGAGCACCTGCTCGAAGTCGGCGGCCAGCGCCCGCAGCCGCGGGCCGTCCTGCTCGGTCCGGCGGCGCAGGTTGGCGGCGTCGGTGGCGATCTCCGACAGCCCGCCCGCGACCGCCTCCTCCGGGTCGAGGGCGGCACCGGCGCCGAAGCACAGCGTGCCCGGGCCGCCGTCGGTGCGGACGGCGACCGCGGTCACCACCGGCACCGGGAAGCTGACCCGGCAGTCGAAGAACCGGGCCGTGTAGCCGATCAGCGCCAGCCGGTCGATCAGCGCCCGGGTCGCCGGCCACCGGATCGTGCCCACGTCGATCTCCGGCACCGGCTGCCCGCCGTACCAGGTGAGCAGGAAGGCGTCCCGCTCGACGACCTCCATCAGTCCGAACAGGACGGCCTCGGTGAGGCAGCCCCCGGACGCGCAGCCGTTGGAGCTCTCCTGCACGAACCGCTCGGCCGGGCCGCCGGGGGCGGAGTAGTAGGTCAGCACCTCCGGCACCAGCACCGGCCGGCGGTCCCGCAGCGACCAGCCCCACACCCACGCGATCGGCCGGTCCGGCGTGAACGGGCGGACGCCGGGCTCGCGGTCGTGGAACTCGGGGCCGTACGTGCCGCAGGTGCGGGGGTCCAGCGCGACGTCGCCGAGGTCGTCCAGGGACGCGACGACGCTCGTCCGCCGACCGCGGGGCCGCATCCCGGCCGCCCGCTCCAGCCCTTCCAGCAGGCCGACCCGCAGGCTGCGGCGGTAGTCGCCGGTGTGGCCGCCCCAGAAGGTCTCGCGCAGGTAGTCGCCGGAGCGGAAGGTGAACAGGCCGCTGACCGACGAGGTCGTGGTCGAGGTCAGGTCGGGCACGGGGCCGGCCCCGAGCGCGCCGGCGACCGGGTTGACCAGCGCCTCGACCGGCAGGTCGTACGTGTCGAGGGGCCGCGCCCGGGAGCCGGCCGTCTTGGGGGTGCGGCGCAGGGTGATCCGGGCGGCCGCGGCGCTGTCGTCGGTGCTGCCGCCGCAGGACGGGCAGGCCGGGTCGGCCAGCAGGGCCGTGCGTCCGACCCGCAGCGTCTCCAGGTCCAGCAGCAGCAGCGGCGCCGGGTTGGCGGCCGGCTCGGTGGCGAGGTGGGCGGCCAGGGCGGCGATCGCGTCGGTGGCGAAGGCGGTGCTCCACTGCGGCGGCGCGCCGGCCGCGACGGTGCCGCCGCCCAGCTCCAGCGCGTCCCGCAGCCAGCCCGGCCGCACGGCCAGCCACCGCCGGGCCAGGCAGTCCCGGCACGGTGCGGTGCCGGCCGGGCCGACCACGGCATGGTGCCCGTAGAGGGAGACGGGCAGGCCGGGCCGGGGCGTGGGCGCGCCCGGCGGCAGGGAGCCGGGCAGGGAGGGCCCTGACGCAGGGGCGGCCGGCAGCAGGGAGCGGGCGGCGACGGGCGGTGCGGCGACCGGCGCGGCCGCGACGGCCGCGGCGAGCGAGGCCCGGGACTCAGCGTTCATCGGGCGT
>DATINN010000766.1:0-5188 GCA_035474175.1 Mycobacteriales bacterium
CCAGCTGGAAGAACGCCGGCAGCACCATCCGCTTGGCCAGGTCCCCGGTAGCCCCGAACAACACGAACACGACACTCGAGTCAGCCTTCTGCGTCTCAGCCACGCCACCACTGTGCCCGAGCAACCCCCCACCCAACCGCCCCACCCAGCGCCGGCAACCCGACGCACCACCACCGCCGCGCGCGGCGCCGGTGACTGGGCGCACCACCGCCACGTGCGACGCCGGCGACCGGACGCACCACCGCCGCGCGCAGCGCCGGTGACCGGACGCACCACCGCCACGTGCGACGCCGGCGACCCGACGCACCACCGCCGCGCGCAGTGCCGGCGACCCGACGCACCACCGCCGCGCGCAGCGCCGGCGACCCGACGCAACCACCCACCCGACCGCACAGGACGGAACGCGGGTCCGCGGGGCTCGGCCCCGCGGCAACATGACGGCCGAGCCCGGCGAGCGCGTCCCGCGAGCAGAGCTCCCCCGAGACCGTGCGGGAGGGGGGACTCGAACCCCCATGCCCGAAGGCACCAGAACCTAAATCTGGCGCGGCTGCCAGTTACGCCACTCCCGCTCGCGGCCAGCTTAAGCGCTGTCCCAAACAGCCCGTGCCGGACCGACCCGGGACGTACGCTGCTGCCGGGGTGCAGTGGGGTGGGGGGAATCCGTGTACACGTCTGTCCGGAACGGTCCGGAGATCGAGACGCCCGAGGCCGAGGCCGAGGACCGGCCGAAGGGGCGCCGGCTGGCCCGCGGCGTCGGCGGCACCGTCGTCGCGATGGGGATGGTCAGCTTCCTCACCGACGCCTCGGCCGAGATGATCACCGCCGTCCTGCCGCTGTTCCTGATCCTGCAGATCGGCCTCACCCCCCTCCAGTACGGCGTGGTCGACGGCATCTACCATGGCGTGACGGTCCTGGTCCGGCTGGCCGGCGGCTACGTGGCCGACCGCTGGCGGCGGCCCAAGCTGGTCTGCGCCGCCGGCTACGGCCTGTCCGCGGTGAGCAAGCTGGGCCTGCTCGGCGTCGGCTCGGCCACCTCCACCAGCTTCGTGCTCGCGGTCGACCGTTCCGGCAAGGGCATCCGGACCGCGCCCCGGGACGCGGTCATCGCCGCCTCGACCCGGCCCAGCCTGCTCGGCCGGGCCTTCGGCGTGCACCGGGCGCTGGACACGGCCGGCGCGATGCTGGGCCCGCTGCTGGCGTTCCTGGTGCTGCTGGCGGTCCCGGGCGGCTTCCACTCCGTCTTCGTGGTCAGCTTCTGCGTCGCGATCCTCGGCGTGGCCGTGCTGGTGGTGTTCGTGCCGGACGTGCGCTGGCAGGCCCGGCCGGGCGCGGCCAAGGTCTCCGGCCGCGCCGTCGCCGGCCTGCTCAAGGACCGCCGGCTGGTCGGGCTGACCGTCGCGGCCGGGCTGCTCGGCCTGGTCACGGTCTCCGACGGCTTCGTCTACCTCAGCCTGCAGCACCGGATGCAGGTGCCGGCCGAGGTCTTCCCGCTGTTCCTGCTCGGCAGCTCGGCCGTCTACCTGGTGCTGGCCATCCCGATGGGCCGGCTGGCCGACCGGGTCGGCCGGGCCCGGGTCTTCCTGGGCGGGCACGTCGGCCTGGTCGTGCTCTACCTGCTGCTGCTGGCCGGTGCCGTGCCGGTCTGGCTGGCCTGCGCCGGCAGCCTGGCCCTGCTCGGCACGTACTACGCCGCCACCGACGGGGTGCTCTCGGCCGGCGCGGCCGAGGTCCTGCCGGCCGAGCTGCGCAGCAGCGGGCTGGCCCTGGTGCAGAGCGCGCTGGCCGGCGGCCGGCTGCTCTCCAGCCTGCTGTTCGGTCTGCTGTGGACGGTGACGGGCGGCCAGCAGGGCGGCCTGGCCGCGTTCACGGTCGCGCTGGTCGTCGTGCTGCCGATCGCGATGCGCCTGCTGCGGAACAAGAGATGAGCGAGCCTGGCGCGCTCAGGCTCGGCCGGGGCCGGGTGGTCGCGTTCACGGTCGTCGCCGTGCTCGTCATCGCCGGCGCCGGCACGTACGTGCTGCGCGAGGCGAGACGCAGCGACGCCGGCCTGGCCGCCGCGGCCGCCTCGGAGTCGGCCGCCCCGAAGCTGGACGCCGCCACCGTGCTGAGACAACCGCACCTGGTGTTCCGCAACACCGCACTGGGGCCGTCGAACGGAAAGATCGCGGTGGTGCCGTTGTCCAGCCCGGGCGGCCCCCGGGCGACCGTCGAGGTGCCGTGCGAGCGCGTGTACGCCGTGACCGGCGGCGGCTTCTGCCTGGCCGCGCACCGCGGCGTCGTCACGACCTACCAGGGCACCCTGCTCGGCCCGGACCTCCGGCCGGTACGGGACACCAGGATCGTCGGCGGCCCGAGCCGGGCCCGGCTCTCCGCGGACGCGAAGCGCGCCGCCAGCACGGTCTTCGTGGCCGGCCACTCCTACCTCGACGTCGGCTTCTCCACGGTGACCGAGATCGTGGACACCACGACCGGCAAGGGCTTCGGCAACCTGGAGACGTACCGGATCGTCAAGGACGGCCGCGACTACCACAGCCAGGACGTGAACTTCTGGGGCGTCACGTTCGCCTCCGACGACGTCTTCTACGCCACGCTCGGCACCAGGGGCACGACCTACCTGGTCCGCGGCAGCGTGTCCGGGAAGCAGGTCACGGTGCTGCGGGACAACGTCGAGTGCCCGTCGCTGTCGCCGGACGGGAAGCGGATCGCGTTCAAGAAGGCGACCGGGGTCAGCGCCGCCCGCAAGTGGCGCTTCACCGTGCTCGACCTGGCCTCCGGGGTGGAGACCCCGTTGCCGGAGACGCGCAGCGTCGACGACCAGATCGACTGGATGGACGACACCCACGTCCTGTACGGGGTGCCGCGCGGGGAGAGCGGGCGGACCGACATCTGGATGTCGCCGCTGGCCGGCGGCGCACCGGCCCTGCTCGTCCCCGACGCGGACTCGCCCTCGGTCGTGCGGCCCTAGACCGACAGCTTCTTGCGCAGGGACGCCACGTGCCCGGTGGCCTTGACGTTGTAGAGGGCCTGCTCGATCGTGCCGTCCTCGTCCACGACGAAGGTCGACCGGATCACGCCCTGCATCTTCTTCCCGTACAGCGTCTTCTCCCCGTACGCCGAGTAGGCCTCGAGGACGGTGCGCTCCGGATCGGAGAGGAGCGGGAACGTCAGTCCCTCGGCGTCGCGGAACTTCGCCAGCTTGGCCGGCTTGTCCGGGGAGATGCCGACGACGTCGATGCCGGCCCCGCCGAGGGAGGCCAGGCTGTCGCGGAAGTCGCAGGCCTCCTTGGTGCAGCCGGGCGTGGACGCGGCCGGGTAGAAGTAGACGATCACCTTGCGGCCGCGGTAGTCGGCCAGCGCGACCGGCTTGCCGTCGGCGTCGGGGAGCGTGAAGTCGGGGGCCTGGTCGCCGGGGGAGAGTCGCTCGGTCATGCCGGGCAGGGTAGTGCCCGCGGGGACCGGGGCCTTGCGGACGGACCCAGGCGTGCCGCTAAGGTATGGCTTACCTAAGTTCCCGTCCCGAGGAGTACCCGTGCGCAGGTCCCTGACCGCGGTCGCGTTCCTGGCGGCATTCGGCCTGCTGGCCGCGTGCTCCGACGACGATGGCGGCACGGTCCGCTCCGAGGGCGGCGGGTCCGTCAGCGGCTCGGATTCGGGCTCCGGCTCGGGGTCGCAGTCCGGCCTGTCCGGCTCCGACCTCGGCACCCAGAGCGGGGACAAGACGGTGACCGCGGCCGTCACCGGCTACAAGACCTGGGTCGTGGGCCAGGCCACCGCGCTGCGGGCGGACGCGAAGAAGTTCACCGACGCGGTCCGGGCCGGCAACGTGGCCGAGGCCAAGAAGCAGTACGCACCGAGTCGGGTGAAGTGGGAGATGATCGAGCCGATCGCCGGGCTCGTGCCCGATATCGACGGTAGTGTGGACTCCCGGGTGGATGACTTCGCGAGTGTCGACGACCCGAAGTGGACGGGCTGGCACAAATTGGAGTATCTGCTCTGGGTGAAGAACACCACCGCGGGGGGCGCCGCGGTGGCGGACAAGCTCGACAAGGACCTGGCGACGTTGGAGACGAAGATCAAGACCGTCGACATCACCCCGAAGGCCGTGGCCCTCGGCGCCGGTGAGCTGATCGAAGAGGTATCGGAGGGCAAGATCACCGGCGAGGAGGACCGTTACTCGCACACGGACCTCTCCGACTTCGACGCCAACCAGCTCGGCGCCAAGCAGGCCTACGGCTACTTCACGGCGATCGTCACGGCCAAGGACAAGGCGCTGGCGACCGCGATCGACGGCAACTTCGCCGACATCGAGGAGTCCCTGGAGCCGTACGAGATCAGCGAGGGCGTCTTCAAGCCGTACACGGAGCTGAAGCCGGCCGACAAGACCAGGATGCAGGGGCAGCTGGCAGCCCTGGCCGAAAATCTGGCCAAGGTCCCGGCTGCGATCGGGGTGGCCTGACCGGGATGACGGAATGAGCGCAGACGGTGGCCGGCCGCCGCTGTCCCGGAGGGCTTTCCTCGGGACGGCGGCGCTCGGCACGGCAGTGGTGGGCGGGGCCGCGGCGGGGGGCATCAAGCTGGCCTCCGGTCGCGGCAGCGGCGACGACACCCCGGATCCCGAGCCGCCCCGGGGGTTCCGCGGCTACCACCAGATCGGGGTGCTGGAGCGGCCGGCGCCGCACGGGCTGCTGGCCGCGTTCACCTGTGTCGACGAGAGCCCGGCGGCGCTGGCGGCGACGTTCCGCGGGCTGTCGGAGGAGCTGGACTCGCTCATGACCGGCCGGGTGCCGGCCGAGACCGACCCGGAGCTGCCGCCGGCGGACAGCGGCGTGCTCACCGAGGTCACCGATCCCGGCCTGATGGCGACGGTGTCCGTCGGCGCCTCCCTCTTCGACGACCGGTACGGCCTGGCCCAGCGCAAGCCGCGCGAGCTGGTCACCATGCCGTTCCTGGCCAACGACCGGCTCGACCCGGCCCGTTCGCACGGCGACGTGCTGCTGGCCCTGCAGGGCAAGGAGCCCGACGTCTGCGTGCACGCGCTGCGCCGGGTGATGCGCCGGACCCGGTCCGGGCTGGTGCTGAAGTGGATGCAGGACACCTTCACCCGCCCCGACGCCAAGCCGAAGCTGGGCCAGACCCAGAGCCGCAACCTGCTCGGCTTCAAGGACGGCACGGCCAACCCGGACGCGTC
>DATINN010000767.1:0-4228 GCA_035474175.1 Mycobacteriales bacterium
CGGGCAGCCGGTCTTCATGGCCAGGTCCATGACCTTGACGATCTTCTCGCCGAAGACCTCGCCCAGGCTGCCGCCGAAGACGGTGAAGTCCTGGGAGAACACGCACACCGGCCGGCCGTCGACGGTGCCGTAGCCGGTCACTACCCCGTCCCCGTACGGCCGCTCGGCGTCCAGGCCGAAGTTCGTGGACCGGTGCCGGGCCAGCTCGTCCAGCTCGATGAAGGACCCCTCGTCCAGCAGCAGCTCGATCCGCTCCCGGGCCGTCTTCTTGCCCTTGGCGTGCTGCCGCTCGATCGCGCGGGCGGACCCGGCGTGCACCGCCTCGTCGTTGCGGTGGTGCAGGTCCGCGAGCTTGCCCGCGGCGGTGTGGATGTCGGGGGCGGCACCCTCGGGGGAGGCGTCCGCGGGGGAGGTGCCCTCGGGGGAGGCGGCGGGCTCAGCGGTCATGCCGCGGAGACTAACCGCCACTCAGACGAACGCGCTGTGACCTGTGACGGCCCGGCCCACGATCAGGGTGTTGATCTCCCGCGTCCCCTCGTAGGAGTAGAGCGCCTCGGCGTCGGCCACGAACCGGCCGATGTCGTGGTCGAGCACGATCCCGTTGCCGGCCAGCAGCTCCCGGGCCCAGCCGACGGTCTCCCGCATCCGGCTCGTCACGTACGCCTTGGCCAGCGCGGAATGCTCGTCGGCGAAGACCTGCTCGTCCTGCAGCTGGGCCAGCCGGACCATCATGCCCAGGCAGGCCGTGACGTTGCCCAGCATCCGCACGAGCAGGTCCTGGACCAGCTGGAAGGCGGCGATCGGGCGGCCGAACTGCTCCCGCTCGGTCGAGTACGCCAGCGCGATCTCGTACGCGGCCAGCATCACGCCGACCGCGGACCAGGCCACCCCCGAGCGGGTCCGGCGCAGGATGTCGGCGGTGTCCTTGAAGCCGCGGGCCTCCTGCAGCCGGTCGGCCTCCGGCACCCGGCAGCCGGTGAACACGATGTCCGCGTTCTGGACCGTGCGCAGCGCGATCTTGTGCTTGATCGCGGTCGCGGTCATGCCCGGGTTGTCGCCCTGCACGACGAAACCGAGCACCTTCGACGTGTCCGCGTCCTTGGCCCAGACGATCACGTGGTCGGCGAACGTGGCGTTGCCGATCCAGCGCTTGGCCCCGTCCAGCACCCACTCGTCGCCGTCGCGGCGGGCGACCGTGCGCAGGCCGCCGGCCACGTCCGACCCGCCGGTGGGCTCGGTCAGCGCGAAGGCGCCGATAGTCTCCAGCCGGCCCATCGCCGGCAGCCACCGGGCCCGCTGCTCGGGGCTCCCGCAGCGGGCGATGCTGCCCATCGCCAGCCCGGAGTGCACGCCGAAGAACGTGCCGAAGCTGGGGTCGGCGTGGGACAGCTCCAGCGACAGGAAGCCGGACAGCAGCGCCGACGGCGCCGGCCCCGGCACCTCGTCGTAGGACAGCCCGGCGATGCCGAGGGTGGCGAACTTCGGGATCAGCTCGTACGGGAACTCGGCCCGCTCCCAGCAGTCGTTGGCGATCGGCGTGACCTCGGCCGCCAGCCAGTCCCGGACCTTGTGCAGGAGCTCCCGCTCCGGCCCGGGCAGCAGCTGCTCGAACCGGTAGAAGTCGCCTGCGAGCAGGCCCCCGTCATCAGCCATGCGGGATGCCTACCCGCTTCTAGGGCCGTTCCATCCGGCGGGTGGGCTGGTCGGGGTCCTCGTAGCCGCGCTCGTACTGGTTCTCGTACTGCGCCTCGTAGCGGGCGGCGTTGCGGGTGCGGCGGTCGTGGTCGCCCTCGACCAGCCGGTTGATCAGCTGCTGGGTCTGGTCGGCGTCCGGGATGTTGCGGAAGACCTGCTGGCCGTCCTCGCCCGCGGACTCCACCACGAGCGTGCCCGAGTTGATGATCCGCTCCCAGAACGACTGCTCGTACATCGCGTTGTTGATCCGGTTGAGCGGGACGTCGCGGCCGGTGTGGTTGAGGATGCCGAGCCGGGTCATCAGCCGGTGCGTGGTCAGCACGTAGTGGGTGCTGCGCCAGCGCAGGTACGGGATGAGCACCACCACGATCACGGCCAGCACGGCGATCGCCCCGATGACGATCCGCAGGATGCCTTGAGCGCTCCCACCGGGCACGATCGCGGCCAGGAACGAACTCAGCCCCACGATCACGACCAGCAGGACGGTCGGCACCAGCAACGTGATCCAGTGCGGGTGCAGGTGCTTGACGACGCGTTCGTCGTCGGCGAGGAGGCTGTCCGGGTACGCCACCGGTAAAGCATGGCTTACCCGCTGGCCCGCGTCACGACGTTCCCCCGTTCCGGTGTGTCCGATCAGCGTGCGGTAACCGGCCGTACCCGGGTGACGTCGCCGGCGGACACCGGGCGGTCGCCGTCCGCGGTCCGCACGACCAGGCGGCCGGCGTCGTCCAGGCCGGTCGCGGTGCCGGTCAGGGTCGACCCGTCCGGCAGCTGGACCCGCACGTCGCGGCCGATGGTGTCGCAGGCGTCCTCGTACTCGGGGCGCAGCCGGGCCGGGTCGCCGGACCAGCCCCGGTAGAGGTCGCCGAAGGCGCGCAGGATCGCGCGCAGCAGCGGGTCGCGGTCGGTGCACTCG
The DNA here is from genome assembly GCA_035474175.1 of Mycobacteriales bacterium. Taxonomy (GTDB): domain Bacteria; phylum Actinomycetota; class Actinomycetes; order Mycobacteriales; family CADCTP01; genus CADCTP01. Next base: position 2,612 of record DATINN010000767.1, read on the forward strand.
GCCGCCACGGTCCGCAGCGAGGCGGCGCCCGGGGGCAGCTCGGCCCGCTCGGTGCTCACGTTGAGGCCGATGCCGACGATCACCGCGTCGCCGTCGGACTGGGCCAGGATGCCCGCGGCCTTGCCCAGCTCGTCGCCCAGCAGCAGGTCGTTGGGCCACTTCAGGCGGGTCTCGACCGCACCCAGCCGGGCCACGGCCCGGTGCACGGCCAGCCCGGTGAGCAGCGGGATCCAGGTCCGGCGGGCCGGCGCGAAGGCCGGGCGGAGCAGGACCGAGAAGGTCAGGCCGGACCGCGGCGGTGAGCTCCAGCTGCGGTCGAGCCGGCCCCGGCCGGTGGTCTGGGCCTCGGCCACCAGCACCGTGCCCTCGGCCGCGCCGGCCCGGGCCAGCGCGGCCACGTCGTCGTTGGTGGAGCCGGTCTCGGGCACCACCCGCAGGTCGGTGACGAAGCTGTCCGGCCGGATCAGCGCCGCGCGCAGCGCCCGCTCCGACAGCGGCGGCCGGTCCAGGTCGGCCCAGGGGCTGGTCACCGCATCCACCCTAGACAAGCCGGGGGAGCAGCGGCTCGGGCTGCCGGTCGCGCAGCGCGCCGTGCCAGACGCCGGTGCCGTACGCGAGGTCGTCCGCGACCCGCAGCGCGGCCCAGGTGAGCGGGTGCAGGCCGGGCGTGCGGCTGCCCCGGGTGCGGACCAGCCGGACCGCCAGCGCGGTGGCGGTCGCGGCCCGGGCGGTCCGGGACACGGCCGACGCGGCCAGCATGGCCGGCAGCCACGGCCGGGCCGCCGCCTCGGCCAGCCCGAGCAGCGTCCAGCCCAGGCCGGTCGCGGTGAGCCGGAGCGACTCCTCGGCCCGGCCCGGACCGGCCGGCAGCCGGGTCCAGAGCCCGGCCGCGGTCAGGGCGGTGCAGGCCGCGGCCGCGACCGGGCGGCGGGCGGCCAGGCACAGCAGGGCCGGCACCGACCAGCGGCTGACCACGACCGGGGCGAGCCGCCCGGGATGCCGGTCGGCCAGCACGGTGCCGCTGCGGCCGTAGCCCTCCCGCTGGGCCAGCCAGGACCCGAGGCCGGCGCGGGTCTCGTGCCGGACCACGACGCGCGGTTCGTACCGGACCGGGTGCCGGGCGCCGACCCGCCAGACCAGGTCGACGTCCTCGCCCACCCGCAGGGTCTCGTCGAAGCCGGGCCCGAGCGCGGCCCGGCGGCACAGCAGCATGGCCGCGGGCAGGTAGCCGAGGCGGGCGCCGGGGCCGACCGGTCCGGCCCCGCCGGCCAGGTCCAGCGGCCCGTTCCCGGTCTCGTACGCGGCCAGCGGGCCGGCGCCGCCCAGCCCGACCACCCGCGGGCCCACGATCGCGGTGCCGTCGGCGAGCACCGGCAGCAGGCCGGCCAGCCAGCCCGCCGGCAGCACGCAGTCGGAGTCGACGAACCCGACCAGCGGGCCGGTCACCGCGGCCAGGCCGGTGTTGCGGGCCGCGCCGGGGCCGCCGTTGACCGGCCGGACGATGAGCTCGGCGCCGCGCCCGGCCGCGACCCCGACGAAGTCGGGGCCGCCTACCGCCGCCAGCGCGACGACCCGAGCGTCGTCGAGGCGATCTGCGAGGACTACCGGGCCGGCGCG
>DATINN010000768.1:0-8696 GCA_035474175.1 Mycobacteriales bacterium
GCCCGTCCTGCAGGTCGCGGACCAGGCCCAGCGCCGAGTCCGGCGACTGCTGGTCGAAGAACTCGTAGTTGACCGTGACGACGGGCGCGTAGTCGCACGCCGCCAGGCACTCCGCGTGCTCCAGCGTGATCCGGCCGTCCGTGGTGGTCTGGTCGTGGCCGACCCCGAGGTGCTCGGACAGCGCCTCGTAGATCTGCTCCCCGCCCAGCACGTCGCACAGCGTGTTGGTGCAGACCGAGACGAGGTAGTCGCCGGTCGGCCGCCGCTTGTACATCGTGTAGAACGTCGCGACCGCGCCGACCTCGGCCTTGGTCAGGCCCAGCTCCTCGGCGCAGAACCGGACGCCCTCGGGCGACACGTAGCCGTCCTCGGCCTGCACCAGGTGCAGCATCGGCAGCAGCGCCGAGCGCGACCGGGGGTAGCGGGCCACGATCTCCCGCGCGGCCAGCCGGGTCTCGTCCGTCAGCGGCATGTTCCCGCGCTCCTGCTCACGAGTAGTTCCTCCGCTCGTCCGGCGGCGGGATGGTGGCGCCCTTGTATTGCACGGGCACGCCGCCGAGCGGGTAGTCCTTGCGCTGGGGGTGGCCGTCCCAGTCGTCCGGCATGAGGATCCGGGTCAGCGCCGGGTGGCCGTCGTAGATGATCCCGAACATGTCCCAGGCTTCCCGCTCCTGCCAGTCGGCGGTCGGGTAGACGCCGGTGATCGACGGGATGTGCGGGTCCTCGACCGGCACCGACGTCTCCAGCCGGATCTTGCGCCGGTAGGTCATCGAGGTCAGGTGCACGACCGAGTGCAGCCGGTCGGGGGTGCCGAGGTAGTCGACGCCGCTGAGCGACACGCACAGCTCGAAGCGCAGCGCCGGGTCGTCGCGCAGGATGCGGCAGACGTCCACCAGGTGGTCGGGCAGCACCTGCAGGGTCAGCTCGCCCCGGTCGACGATCACGGCCGGCACCGCGTCCTCGAAGTCCGGATACACCGCGATCAGCGCGTCGGCGACCTCGTCGAGACCCTCGCCGTACGGCCGCTCGGCCGGGGCCGGGGCCCAGGGCCGGCGGACCAGGCCGCCGTAGCCGGAGGTGTCGCCGCTGCCGTGCGCGCCGAAGGAGCCGCAGTGGACCAGCCCGGGGGCGGACTCGCCGGGCGTGGGCCGGCGCTGGTCCGGCAGCGAACCGCCGCTGTCCGGCCCGGAGTGGGGCTCAGTCATCGTCACTTCCCGTACTTGACCGAGGACGCGACCAGCTCGGTCCGCACGCCCGCCAGCTGCTTCGCGCGCTTGGGGCCGAGCGGCTCGTGCTGGATCTTGTCGTGCAGCTTGAGGATCGAGTCGATGAGCATCTCCGGCCGCGGCGGGCAGCCGGGCAGATACATGTCCACCGGGACGATGTGGTCGACGCCCTGCAGGATCGCGTAGTTGTTGAACATGCCGCCCGAGGACGCGCACACGCCCATGGCCAGCACCCACTTCGGCTCCGGCATCTGGTCGTAGACCTGGCGCAGCACCGGGCCCATCTTCTGGCTGACCCGGCCGGCCACGATCATCAGGTCGGCCTGCCGCGGCGAGGCCCGGAAGACCTCCATGCCGAACCGGGCCAGGTCGTGCTTCGGCCCGCCGGCCGCCATCATCTCGATCGCGCAGCAGGCCAGGCCGAAGGTGGCCGGCCACAGCGAGGACTTCCGGCTCCAGTTGACGATCTTCTCGACGCTGGTCAGCAGGATGCCGCTGGGGATCTTCTCTTCCAGTCCCATGCCAATGACCTCTAATCCCAGTCGAGCCCACCGCGGCGCCAGATGTAGGCGTACGCGATGAACACGGTGGCGATGAACAGGACTATCTCGACCAGCCCCAGGATGCCCAGGTTCTTGCTGGCCACCGCCCAGGGGTAGAGGAAGATCGTCTCGATGTCGAAGACGATGAAGAGCATCGCGGTCAGGTAGAACTTCACCGGGAAGCGGCTGCCGCCGGCCGGCTGCGGCGTCGGCTCGATGCCGCACTCGTAGAAGTCCATCTTCGCGCGGTTGTAGCGGCGCGGCCCGACGTAGGGAGCGGCGGTCACCGAGAAGACCGCGAACGCGGCGGCCAGGGCGAACAGCGTCACGATCGGGACATAGGGCGAGAGCATCCGGGTGCCTCCCTCCTTGGCGGGCGGTTGCAGCGTACGGAGTAGGTGCGACGGTTCAGACGGCGGGGGCGAGCCTGGTCAGCGCCGTGATGACGCGGTCCATGGCGTCGCCGCCGCGGGGGTCGGTGAGGTTGGCCATCAGCTTCAGGACGAACTTCATCAGCAGCGGGCGGGGCAGCCCGTGCTGGGTCGCGATCTTCATGACGTGCGGGTTGCCGATCAGCTTCACGAAGACGCCGCCGAGCCGGTAGTACCCGCCGTACTCGGCCTTGAGCGCGGCCGGGTAGGCCGCCAGCGCCTTCTCCCGGCCGCTGCCCTCGGGCCGGGCCAGCGCCTGGGCCACGTGCTCGGCGGCCAGCCGCCCGGTCTCCATCGCGTACGCGATGCCCTCGCCGTTGAACGGGTTGACCGCGCCGGCCGAGTCGCCGGCCAGCAGCAGGCCGCGGGTGTAGTGCGGGGTGCGGTTGAAGCCCATCGGCAGGCCGCCGCCGCGGACCGGCCCGGTGGCGTTCTCCTCGGTGAAGCCCCACTCCTCGGGCGTGCCCTCCAACCAGTTGGACAGCAGCGCCCGGTAGTCGGTGGACCCGTACGCCGTGGAGGAGTTGAGGATGCCCAGGCCCACGTTGGAGGTGCCGTCGCCGACGCCGAAGATCCAGCCGTAGCCGGGCATGAGGATCCGGGTGCCGTCCGGCTCGGTGTGCCAGAGCTCCAGCCACGACTCGAGGTGGTCGTCGTGGCTGCGCGGGCTGGTGTAGTAGCGCCGGACCGCGACCCCCATCGGCCGGTCGTCGCGCTTGGCGATGCCGAGCGCGAGCGCGAGCCGGCCGGACACGCCGTCGGCGGCCAGCACCAGCGGGGCCCGGAAGGACACCGGCCCGGCCGGGGTGCGGGCCTGCACGCCGACGACCCGGTCGGTGCGCTCGTCCAGCACCGGCGCGGTGACCGTGACCTGCTCGCGCAGCCGGGCGCCGGCCTTGACCGCGTGCCGCACCAGCGTCTCGTCGAAGTCGAGCCGGGGGCGGACCAGGCCGTAGTCGGGCCAGCTGGCCAGCTCCGGCCAGGGCAGCTCCAGGGTGAGCCCGCCGCCGACCACGCGCAGGCCCTTGTTGCGGATCCAGCCGTCGCTCTCGTCGGTCGGGATGCCCATCGCGATCAGGCTGTGCACGGCGCGGGGGGTCAGGCCGTCACCGCAGACCTTCTCCCGGGGGAAGGCGGTCTTCTCCAGGAGCAGCACGTCCAGCCCGGACTGAGCCAGGTAGTACGCAGCGGTGGAGCCGGCCGGGCCGGCGCCGACGACGATGACGTCGGCGTCTCGCTCCTCGGACATCTTCCGCTCCACGGGGGCTTGTGAATGTGTTCACGAAGTATATGACCCGGGTCGGCGGGATGCGCGCTCAGTCCTGGCGGCCCATCCACCGGGCCACGTGGATGCGGGACGGGCACTCCAGCTTGCGCATGATGTGCCGGACGTGGTTGACCGCCGTCCACTCGGCGATGCCGAGCTGCCGGGCGATCTGCCGGTTGGTCAGGCCGCGGGCGACCAGGTCGGCGACCTCGCGCTCGCGCGGGGTGAGCGGGCTGGTCACCGGCGGGGCCGCGGCCGGGCGGGCCGCCAGCGCGGCCCCGACCACGGCGGCCAGGTCGGCCCGGCGGCCCTGGGCGGTGCCGGAGCGCAGCGCGGCCGGCCCGAGCGCGGTGGAGAGCCGCCGGGTGGTCCGGGCCGCCGCCGCCCGCTCCCGCGGCGTCGGCGGCGTGCGGGTCAGGTCGCGCAGGGCCGCGGCCGCGCCCAGCAGGACCGCGGACTGGTGGTGCAGGCCGGTGCAGTCCGTGGCGGCCAGCTCGGCGAAGACCTCCAGCGTGGCCGGCAGCCCGGCCCGGTCGGGCAGCTCCCACTGCGCCCGCAGCGCGGTCTGGGCCAGCTCCAGCGCCCGCGGGTGGTCGGAGCGGGCGGCGGCCAGGGCGGCCAGCAGCGCCCGGGCCCGGGCCAGCTCCCGCCGGTCGCCCAGGACGGTCCAGAGCCGGACCGCCTCCTCCGCCCGCTGCGCCGCGCCGGTGGTGTCGCCGTCGGCGGCCAGCGCGTCGGCCAGGTGCCCGAGCGCGAGCGCGCGGGTGGCCGGGTCGGCGGTGGCCAGCTCGACCGCCTCCCGCAGCGCCTGCGCGGCCCGCCCGGTGTCCCCGGTGCGGGCGGCGACCCGGCCCAGCTGGGTCAGCGACCGGGCGGCCCCGGCGCCGTCGCCGAGCTCCCGGTGCAGCGCGAGCGACCGGCGCAGCGACGTGACCGCGCCGCCGGTCTCGCCCCGGGCGGCCGCCAGCCGGCCGGCCAGCCGGTGCGCCGCGGCCGCGGCGGCCAGGTCGCCGGCGGCCTCGCAGGCCCGCAGCACCTCCTGGACCAGCGGCTCCTCGGCCACGGCCGGCAGCCGGTCCAGCACGGCGACGGCGGCGGCCCGGTCCCCGTCGCCGAGCAGCCAGCGCACCGCGGCCACCGCGGTCTCCCGGTCCGGCGCCTCGGGGTCGGCGGTGCGGACCCAGCCGGCCAGCCGCCGGTAGGTCTCGGCGAGCTCGCCGGACTCGGCCAGCCGCTCGGCCGCGTACCGCCGGGCCGTGCGCAGCAGCGCGAACCGCGGCTCGGTCCCGGGCACCGGGCTGAGCGCGCTGCGGTCCAGCAGCGACTCCAGCAGCAGGTCGGCGGGCCGGTCGACCGGGCCGGCGACGGCCTGGGCCGCGTCCAGCCCGAAGGCGCCCGGGAACACCGACAGCCGCCGTACGGCCGCCTGCTCGTCGGCGTCGAGCCGGTCCCAGCCGGCGGTCAGCGCCGAGCGCAGGGTGCGGTGCCGCGACATGGTGTCCCCGGGCCGGCCGGCCAGCACGTCCAGCCGCTCCCGGACCCGGGCCAGCAGCGTGCGCGGCGGGAACACCCGGATCCGCCCGGCGGCCAGCTCCAGCGCCAGCGGCAGCCCGTCGAGCTCGCGGCAGAGCGCGGCCACGTCGTCCCGGTTGTCCGGCCGCAGCGCGAAGCCGGGCGCGGCCGCCCGGGCCCGGTCCACGAACAGCGCCACCGCCGGCACCCGGGCCAGCTCGGCCACCGGCAGCCGGGCGTCCGCGGCCGGCACCGGCAGCGGGCCGACCACCAGCCGGCGCTCCCCGTAGAGGCCCAGCGGCTCGCAGCTGGTGGCCAGCACGGTCAGCCCGCGGTGGGCCGCGAGCAGTTCGGAGACCGGGGCGACCAGGCTCTGCGGGCCGGCGCCGGCCAGCTGGTCGCAGTTGTCCAGCACCAGCAGGCCGGCGTCGCCCGGGTGCTCGGTGACGACGGCCGGGATCGCCGACCGCGGGTCGGCCGCGCCGGCCAGGTCGGCCGACCAGACCTGGACGGTCCCGGCCAGCAGGCTGTGCACGACCGCGGCGGCCAGCCGGCTCTTGCCGGCACCGACCGGCCCGGTGAGCGTGAGCAGCCGGGTCTGGGGGTGGGCGAGCTCGGCCCGGGCGCCGGCGAGCTCGTCCGCGCGCCCGATCAGCGAGGTGGGGACCACAGACACGACGACGCCCTTCAACCGACGCAGCAGTCCCATGGCCGCGGTCGGCCCTGCGTCATACGCACCATAAACACTCCTTCCGGACCAGTGATACCTCTGCCGCCGTAAACACGCACTGTTCCCGAATCTGTTGCGGAGAGAACTAAATGCCGCAAGCGTTCTGTATCACTAGATTTGCGGATCGGCCCGTCATTCGACCAGCGAAAATCGCGAACCCGTCCGGACATGTGCCGGTCCTATTCGCGCCGGATCATGAATACGGCAGACTCAGCGGTCATGCCGCGCGGAAGCCGCCACCGCGGCGGGCCCGGCGCCGCCGGCGTGGCGGACACCACACCCCGGGACGGCCTCCCGCGCGCCTGCGGCCAGGCGCGACACCGCCCGGAGCGTACGGTGGAGGGCGTCGTGGTGGAGGTTCTGGTGCAACGGCGGGATGACCGGGGGACGCTCCTGCGGCCGTGCGATCGGGTGGGTGCCCGTCCCGTTGGAACAGTGACCGCGTCCGACGCGTGTCATCGAACGAACCACAACAGCGCGCTGATCGCCATGGCGACGCGGACCGGCCCGGGGCGGACCTCGCCCCGCCGGGGGAACGCATCGGGCCGGTGACCGGCCGGGGACGCGCCGGGCTCGACCGGCCGAGGAGGAGCGAATGAGCCTGCTGGACTCGATCCGGACACCGGCCGACCTGCGCCGGCTGTCCCGCGCCGAGCTGGACCGGCTGGCGGCCGAGATCCGCGAGTTCCTGGTCACCGAGGTGACCCGGACCGGCGGCCACCTCGGTCCCAACCTCGGCGTGGTCGAGCTGACGCTGGCCCTGCACCGCGCCTTCGACTCGCCCGTGGACCGGATCGTCTGGGACACCGGCCACCAGTCGTACGTGCACAAGATCGTCACCGGGCGGGCCGGTGGATTCGGCCAGCTGCGCCAGGCCGGCGGCCTGTCCGGCTACCCGTCGCGGGCCGAGTCCGAGCACGACGTCAACGAGAGCTCGCACGCGTCGACGGCGCTGAGCTGGGCCGACGGGCTGGCCAAGGCCTACCAGCTCAAGGGCGAGGACCGGCGCGTGGTCGCCGTGGTCGGCGACGGCGCGCTCACCGGCGGCATGTGCTGGGAGGCGCTGAACAACATCGCCGCGGCCAAAGACCGGCCGGTGATCATCGTCGTCAACGACAACACCCGGTCGTACGCGCCGACCATCGGCGGGCTGGCCGACCACCTCGCCACCCTGCGTACGAGCCGCGGCTACGAGGGCTTCCTGGAGTGGGGCAAGCGGACCGTGCGCAGCGCGCCCGTCGTCGGCGACAAGGTCTACGGCGCCATGCACGGGGCCAAGAAGGGCCTGAAGGACTTCATCGCGCCGCAGGGCATGTTCGAGGACCTCGGCCTGAAGTACGTCGGCCCGGTGGACGGGCACGACGTGGAGGCGGTCGAGGCCGCGCTGACCGCGGCCCGCAACTTCGGCGGCCCGGTGATCGTGCACTGCATGACCGAGAAGGGCCGCGGCTACGCCGAGGCCGAGAAGCACGAGCTGGACAAGCTGCACCAGGTCCGGCCGAGCAGCCCGAGCGCGCCCGGCCGGTCCTGGACCTCGATCTTCAGCGAGGAGCTGTGCGCGGCCGGCGAGCAGCGCGAGGACATCGTCGCGATCACCGCCTCGATGCTGGAGCCGACCGGGTTGGCGCCGTTCGCGGCGTCGTACCCGGCCCGGGTCTACGACGTCGGAATCGCCGAGCAGCACGCGGTCACGTCCTCGGCCGGGCTGTCCTTCGGCGGGCTGCACCCGGTCGTCGCGGTGTACGCGACGTTCCTCAACCGGGCCTTCGACCAGACCCTGATGGACGTCGCGCTGCACAAGCAGGCGGTGACGTTCGTGCTGGACCGGGCCGGCATCACCGGCGACGACGGGGCCTCCCACAACGGCATGTGGGACCTCACCCTGCTCGGCCTGGTGCCGGGGCTGCGGGTGGCGGCACCGCGGGACGGCGCCCGGCTGCGGGAGCTGTTCCGGGAGGCGATCGCCGTCTCCGACGGGCCGACCGCGCTGCGCTGGCCCAAGGGCAACGCGCCGGCCGACGACCTCGTCGCGGTCGACCGGGTCGGCGGCCTGGACGTGCTGCGCGACTCCGGCTCGGACGTGCTGATCGTGGCGGTCGGCTCGACGGCCGGGGTCTGCCTGGACGCCGCCGCGGTGCTGGGCGAGCACGCGGTCGGGGTCACGGTCGTCGACCCGCGCTGGGTGCTGCCGGTCGACCCGGCGCTGGCCCCGCTGGCGGCCCGGCACCGGCTGGTCGTCACCGTCGAGGACTCCAGCCGGGCCGGCGGGATCGGCACCGCGGTGCGGTCCGCGCTGGAGGACGCCGACGTCGACGTCCCGGTGCGCACGATCGGCATCCCGCGCCAGTTCCTCGACCACGGCAAGCCGGCCGACGTGCGGGCCGCGGTCGGGCTCAGCCCGCAGTCGATCGCCTCGCTGGCGCTCGACGCGCTGGAGAAGACGTCCGCGGCCGGCGTGGCCGCGGCACCTCAGATGGTCGAACGGAGCGCATGACGATGACCGGCATCTCGCTGGGCATGCCCGCACTACCGCCCCCGGTGCTGTCGCCCCGGCGCAAGACCCGGCAGATCAAGGTCGGGTCGGTCATGGTGGGCGGGGACGCCCCCGTGTCGGTGCAGTCGATGACCACGACGCTGACCGCGGACGTCAACTCCACGCTGCAGCAGATCGCGGAGCTGACCGCGGCCGGCTGCGACATCGTCCGGGTCGCGGTGCCGTCCCAGGACGACGCCGAGGCGCTGCCCGCGATCGCCCGCAAGTCCCAGATCCCGGTGATCGCCGACATCCACTTCCAGCCCAAGTACGTCTTCGCCGCCATCGACGCCGGCTGCGCGGCGGTGCGGGTGAACCCGGGCAACATCAAGAAGTTCGACGACAAGGTCGGCGAGATCGCCCGGGCCGCCCTCGACGCCGGGGTGCCCATCCGGATCGGGGTCAACGCCGGTTCGCTCGACCCGCGCCTGCTGCAGAAGTACGGCAAGGCCACG
>DATINN010000769.1:0-2837 GCA_035474175.1 Mycobacteriales bacterium
AGCACCCGCCCGGGCACCCCGAGCACCCGCCCGGGCACCCCGAGCACCCGCCCCGGCACCCCGAGCAGCACACCCGCGGTGCTCCGGGCCCGGCCGGCCACCGACAGGACGGTCCGCGGCCCGGGCACCAGCATCATGCGCGCTTCCTACCCGCCCGGGACCCGCGGAAGACTCAGTCCGTCGACCCGCCGAGGCTGCCCTTCAGCTCCTGCATGACGGTGTTGGGCCCGTCCACCTGCCGTACGGACCTCAGCGCGTCGACCAGCTCCTGGTCGGCCCCGTTCTGCGCCGCGAGGTCGGACAGCTGCGAGCCGTCCATCGGGTAGTCGGCGCCCTTGAGGGCCTTCTGGACTTCGGTCACCGGGAATGCCATGGGCGGCGCGTACCCGGGTGCGCCCGGCTCATTCCCACCGGCAGGCAGTGCGGGCACCGCCACGTCTCCCGGCCGCCCCGTCCCCTCCACGAAGAGCCGCGTTGCCCGCGTGCGGCTACGGTGAACGGCGTGCGGTTGGCGACCTGGAACGTGAACTCGGCCAAGGCGCGGCTCCCCCGCCTGCTCGACTGGCTGGACACCCGCAAGCCCGACGTGGTCTGCCTGCAGGAGACCAAGCTGCCGGACGCGGAGTTCGACGCGACGTTCAAGGCCGAGTTCGGGGCCCGCGGCTACGAGTACGTGCACCAGGGCCAGGGCCGGTGGAACGGGGTCGCGATCCTGTCCCGGGTCGGCCTGGAGGACGTGGCCGACGGCTTCCCGGGCCAGCCCGGCTTCCCGGACGTGGCCGGCCCGCGGGAGGCCCGCGCCGTCGCCGCCACCTGCGGCGGCATCCGGGTCTGGTCCCTGTACGTCCCGAACGGGCGGACCCCGGACGACCCGCACTTCGTCTACAAGCTGGCCTGGCTGAAGCAGCTGGCGGCGGTGCTGCCGGCGGTGGACGTGTCCCGCACGGTGCTGATGGGCGACATGAACATCGCCCCGGCCGACGCCGACGTGTGGGACATCAGCAAGTTCGGCGAGTCGACCCACGTGACGCCGCAGGAGCGGGCGGCGCTGGCCGAGCTGGAGGCCGCCGGCCTGGTCGACGTGGTCCGCCGGCGCTGGCCGGACACCCCGCGCGTCTTCTCCTACTGGGACTACCGGGCCGGCGCCTTCCACCAGGACCTGGGCATGCGGATCGACCTGGTGCTGGCCGGGTCGGCGGTCGCCGACCGGGTCCAGGCGGCGTGGATCGACCGGCAGGCCCGCAAGGGCAGCGGGCCGAGCGACCACGCGCCGGTCATGGTCGACCTGGACGAGGCCCCCGACGGCGACATCGGGCCGGTGGTCCCGCCGCCGAGCGCGCCCCGCGGGAAGCGCTGATCATTCCTTCGGCAGCGTCTGCCCCTCGCGGACCAGCAGGTTGCCCAGCTCCAGGAGCCGGGACCGGGTGTCGCCCGGCTCCAGCGGCTCGGCCACCGCGAGGGTCCGGCCGCCGAGGTCGAGCAGCAGCCGGGAGACGACGCCGGTGTCGGGGTCGTCGCTCTCCAGCTCGCCGCGCAGCTCGGCCAGCCCGCCGCCGATCTCCACCAGGGCCGGGGCCTCGGACGCGCCCAGCAGCTCCTCCCAGCGGCGGACCTCCACCAGGCCGCCGGGGATGCCGAGGTCGAGCGCGCCGTCCTTGAGCGCGCTCACGGTCAGTTCGAGGCTGTGTTCCACAGGTCCTTCGGTCACGCGGAGGATCATGCCCTGTCCGCGCCCGCGGCGACCAGGGCGGCTACCGTGAGGACGTGCGCCGGCTGCTGACCCCGAAGTGGTTGGCCTGGCATGCGTTCGCACTGGTCGCGACGTACGCGATGATCCGGCTGGGGCTGTGGCAGTGGCACCGGGCGCACGCGACGCACTCGGCCCAGAACATGGGCTACGCGCTGCAGTGGCCGGCGTTCGCGATCTTCGGGTTGGCCGTGTGGTGGCGGGTCTGCCGCGACGTGCTGCACCCGCCGGAGGACAAGGCGCCGCCGGCCGAGAAGCCGACCAGACGCGCACCGGAGCCGGCCGCCGCCGTCACTCCGGTCACCGACGAGGAGGACCCGGAGTTGGCCGCCTACAACCGCTACCTGGCGAGGCTGAACCAGCAGTGAAGGCGTTGCTGTTCTACCGGGTGCTGGCGTACACCGTCGGGGTCGGGCTGGTGATCCTGGTGCTGGTCGGGGTGCCGTTGAAGTACCTGGCCGACCAGCCCGGCGTGGTCGCGGTCGTCGGCCCGCTGCACGGCTTCCTCTACATGGTCTACCTGGTGGCCGCGGTCAACCTGGCCTTCCGGTCGCGCTGGTCGCCGGTGAAGACGGTGCTGGTGATGCTGGCCGGGACGATCCCGTTCGTGTCGTTCGTGGCCGAGCGCAAGGTGACGGCGGACGAGCGGGCGCTGGTCAGCTGACCCAGACGCCCAGCAGCCAGACCCCGAACATCAGCACGCCCGCGGTCAGCTCGATCAGCAGCCCGATCCCGATCGCGACCAGCGCGGCCCGGGTCGAGGTCCAGGCCCGGCCGGCGTCGTGCAGCCGGGCGTACTCGGCCAGGTAGATCCCGAGCACGCCGCCGACCAGCAGGCCGACGACCGGGATCACGAAGAAGCCGATCACCGCGCAGACGGCGCCGACCGCGAGCGTGCTCAGCGGCGCGCCGCGGGCCGACGCCGACCGCGCCGGCAGCACGTACTTGGCGATCGTGCCGATCGCGAGCAGCACGGTCAGTACGCCGAGCACGGTCCATCGGGTCGGCCCGCCGCCGTCGGCGATCGTCCACCAGAGCCCGGCCGCCCAGATCAGCAGCAGGCCGGGCAGGATCGGCAGCAGGATGCCGA
>DATINN010000770.1:0-3697 GCA_035474175.1 Mycobacteriales bacterium
GGAGCAGGTGGCGGCCCGGGTGTCGCGGGTGGCGGCGCCGCGGGAGCTGCGGGTGGTCGACGCCCTGCCGCTGCTCCCCTCGGGCAAGCTCGACCGGGCGGCGCTGCGGTGACGACCGTCGGGCAGTGGATCGAGGGCGCCCGGCCGCGGACGCTGCCGGCCGCGATCTCCCCGGTGCTGGTCGGCACCGGCGCCGCCGCGGCCGCGGACGGCGCCCGCCCCGGCCGGGCCGTGCTGGCGCTGGTGGTCGCGCTGGCCCTGCAGGTGGCGGTCAACTACGCCAACGACTACAGCGACGGCGTCCGCGGCACCGACGCCGACCGGGTCGGCCCGCTGCGCCTGGTCGGCTCCGGGGTGAGCACGCCGGCGGCGGTGAAGCGGGCGGCGCTGGCCGCGTTCGCGGTGGCGGCGGTGGCCGGGCTGGCGCTGGCCGCGCTCACCACCTGGTGGCTGCTGGCGATCGGTGCGGTGGCGATGCTGGCGGCCTGGTTCTACACCGGCGGCGCCCGGCCGTACGGCTACCGCGCGCTGGGCGAGATCTCCGTCTTCGTGTTCTTCGGGCTGGTGGCGACGCTCGGGACGACGTACGTGCAGCTGGAGCGGGTGACCGCGGCCGCGGTCGGCGGCGGGATCGCCTGCGGCGCGCTGGCCTGCGCGATCCTCGTGGTCAACAACCTGCGCGACATCCCCACCGACACGGTCGCGGCCAAGCGCACGCTGGCCGTCGTGCTCGGCGACCGGCGGACCCGGCTGCTCTACGGGGTGCTGGTCGCGGTGGCGTTCGTCGTCGTGGTGGTGCTGGCGCCGGCGCTGCCGTGGGTGCTGCTGGCGCTGGCGGTCGCGCCGCTGGCGGTCCGGCCGGTGCGGATCGTGGCCGCCGGGCGGGTCGGGCGCGAGCTGGTGCCGGTGCTGCGCGACACCGGCCGGCTGCAGCTGGCGTACGCGGTCCTGCTGGCGATCGGCCTCGCGCTCAGCTGAGGCTCCTCGGCTGCGGCCGGCCGTCACGCCGGCGGCGGTCGATCAGCTGGTGCGGTTGGCCAGCCACTCCGCGGTCGCGGTCCAGGCGTCCCGGGACGCGCCCTCGTGGTGGAACATCGGGTTGGGGTTGTCGAAGGCGTGCCCGGCCCCCGCGTACGTCAGCAGCGTCACGTCCGGTCCGTCGACCGCCTGCCGGATCCGGTCGACCACGTCCGCCGGGATGTACTGGTCGTCCAGCCCGAAGTGGTGCAGGCTCGGCGCGGTCACCTGCGGCGCCAGGTCGAGCTGGCCCGGGATCGACGAACCGTAGTAGCTGACCAGGAAGTCGGGGTCGTCCGCGGCCGCGACGGAGAACGCCAGCCCGCCCCCGAAGCAGAAGCCGAGCACGCCGGTCTGCCCCTCGACCTCGGACCGCTCCCGCAGCGCGGCCACTGCGGCGACGCCGTCCGCGACCGCCGCGGGCCAGTCCACCTTCTGCATCGCGTCCATCGCCCGGGGCAGCGCGTCCTCGCCGTCCTGGATCACCGGGTCGCCCTGCCGCCAGTAGACGTGCGGCACCAGCACCACGTGGCCCAGCGCGGCCAGGTCCTCGGCCCGGGCCGCCACGTACGCCGTGACCCCGAAGATCTCCTGGAACAGCACGATCCCGGCCCCGCGCCCGCGCTCCGGCAGGTGCAGGTCCGCCGGCATCTCGCCGCCGTCGACAGCAATGCTCACCGAGGTCGCCACGCCGCGGAGTATGCCGGGTGGCCCGGCCCGCCGCGCGCCAGGGTCGGGCCGCCGCGGTGGCCTGTCCGGCGCTCCTGCCTGCCATCATGGCCCGGTGGGATCTCCGCTGGACACGATCGACTGGCCGGTCCGGACCGCGCGGCTCTCGCTGCGGCCGGCGACCCCGGCCGACGCCGAGCCGGTCTGGCGCTACCGGCAGCAGGAGCCGGTCAGCCGCTGGCTGACCCGCGCCCCCCGCACCCTGGCCGACTTCCGGGCCCACTTCCGCTCGGCCGAGGCGCTGGCCAAGACGCTGGTGGTCGAGCGGGACGGGACGGTCGTCGGCGACCTGATGCTGGCCCTCGAGGACGGCTGGGCCCAGGCCGAGGTGGCCGAGCAGGCCAAGGGCACGCAGGCCGAGCTGGGCTGGGTCCTCGACCCCGCGTACGCCGGCCACGGCTACGCCACCGAGGCCGTCCGGGAGCTGCTGCGGCTGTGCTTCCAGGAGCTGGGGCTGCGGCGGGTCGAGGCCGGCTGCTTCGCCGCCAACGAGCCGTCCTGGCGGCTGATGGAGCGGGTCGGCATGCGCCGCGAGAGCTACACCCGCCTCGACGCCCTGCACCGCAGCGGCGTGTGGATGGACGGCATGCAGTACGCGATCCTGGCCGAGGAGTTTCTCAGCGCTCGGACGCCGGGCCCAGCACCGGCTTGAGGTCGACGACCGGGGTGCCGTCCAGCGCCTCCAGGTCGCTCACCCGCAGCCGCAGGCCGTCGACGGCGAGCACGGTCACCCGGTGCAGGCCGATCGGGTTGGGCCGGTCCGGCGAGCGGGTGCTGAACACGCCGGTCTCCGGCCGGGTGCGGTCCCCGCGCGGCCGCACCAGCTGCACGTCCCGGGCGGCCCGGTCCAGCCAGGTCAGCACGAGCAGCTCGGCGCCGGGGCGCACGTCCCGGGCGGCGGCCGCGAACTCCTCCGCCACGACGATCACGCACTCCGGCGCGCCCTCGTCGCCCTGGTTGGGCGCGGCCGTGCGGTCGGTCAGCGGGGACTCCACCCGGCCGACCGGCCGGAGCACGGCCTCAGCCGGCTCCCAACGTTCCACCCGTACGAGTGTAGTGACGGCAGCCCCTGGCATGAACTCCCAGCACTACGTCAGCTGACGTACGGGACGTACGCGGTCCGCGGCGTCCGGGAGCCGTCCCCACGCCGACGACCGCGCCCCCCGGCCGGCGGCACGATCGGGTGGTCCGGCGGGCCGTCGGGTCCGCCGCCGATCGAGGGAGCCACCCATGACGTCCGTACCGCCGGCCGGAGCCAGCCCGTCGTTCGCCGGGAAGGTCGCGCTCGTCGCCGGGGCCAGTCGCGGCATCGGCGCCGCCACCGCGCAGGCCTTCGCCCGGGCCGGGGCCGCGGTCGTGCTCGGCGCCCGGGACGCGCAGGCGCTGGAGTCGGTCGCGGCCGCCATCCGGGCGTCCGGCGGGCAGGCGCTGGCGGTGCCGGCGGACGTCGCCGACCCGGCCTCCATGGCCGCGCTGGTCGACCGGGCCGTGTCCACCTTCGGCCGCCTCGACGCCGCCGTCAACAACGCCACCGCCGGCCCGCTGCCGGCGCCGCTGGCCGAGATCGACCCGGCCGAGTTCGACCAGGGCATCGCGACCAACGTGCGGGGCACGTTCCTGGGGCTGAAGCACCAGATCCCGGCGATGCTCCGCACCGGCGGCGGCACGATCGTCAACATGGCCTCCGTGGCCGGGCCGACCGGCGTCTCCGGCCTGGCCGCGTACGTCGCCGGCAAGGCCGGCATCGTCGGCCTGACCAAGGTCGCGGCGCTGGACTACGCCGACCAGGGCATCCGCGTGAACGTGGTCGCGCCCGGCCCGATCCTGACCCACCACCTGGAGGCGGCCGGCCCGGAGGCGCAGCGACTGGCCGGCCAGGCCACGCCGATGCGCCGTACTGGCACCCCGGCCGAGGTGGCCGAGGCCGTGGTCTGGCTGTGCTCGCCGGGGG
>DATINN010000771.1:0-4559 GCA_035474175.1 Mycobacteriales bacterium
GGCGATGTCCGCGGACTGCGGGGCGGGGTCGCGGGGCCGGTCGATCTTGGCCGCGGCGGCGACGAGCGCGTGCACGCCGGCGAGGTCGGCGTCGGTCACCGTCGCGGGGTCGATCCGGTCGATCTGCACGGCTGATACCTACTCGCCTCCGGCGCGCCGACCAACCGAATTTGTCGGCGCCGGGTGGGACACTGACCGGCGTGCCCCTGTATCGCGACGAGGCCGTCGTCCTCCGCGTGCAGAAGCTCGGCGAGGCCGACCGGATCGTCACGCTGCTGACCAAGCGCAACGGGCGGGTCCGGGCGGTCGGCAAGGGGGTGCGCCGGACGATGTCCCGCTTCGGGGCCCGGCTGGAGCCGTTCAGCCACGTCGACCTGCAGCTGTGGACCGGCCGGTCGCTGGACATCGTCACCCAGGCCGAGACCCTGGGGGCGTACGGGAAGGACATCGTCGGCGACTACGGCCGCTACACCACCGCGACCGCGGTGCTGGAGACGGCCGAGCGGCTCACGGCGGAGGAGCGGGAGCCCGCCCTGCGGCTGTTCCTGCTGGTGGTGGGTGCACTGCGGGGCCTCGCGGCCGGCGCGCACGACCCGTCGCTGGTGCTGGACGCGTTCCTGGTCCGGGCCATGTCCGCGGCCGGCTGGGAGCCGGCCCTGGCCGAGTGCGCCCGCTGCGGCGACCCGGGGCCGCACCGCGCGTTCTCGGTGCCGGCCGGGGGAGCGGTCTGCCCGGAGTGCCGGCCGGCCGGCTCGTCCACGCCGGACGCGGAGTCCGTCGCGCTCATGGTCGCGCTGCTGTCCGGGGACTGGGGCACCGCCGAGTCCAGCGGCCCGGCCGCCCGCCGCGAGGCCAGCGGCCTGGTCGCCGCCCACCTGCAGTGGCACCTGGAGCGCGGCCTGCGCTCGTTGCCGCTGGTCGAGCGGGTGGCGCCGTCGTGATCCCCGCTCCGCCGCCGCACTCGTCGGGGGCCCGGCCGCCGGCCATCCCGCCCGAGCTGGTGCCCCGGCACGTCGCCCTGGTCATGGACGGCAACGGCCGGTGGGCCAACGCGCGGGGCCTGCCGCGGACGCGAGGGCACGAGGCCGGCGAGGCCGCGCTGCTCGACGTCATCCACGGCGCGATCGAGCTCGGCATCGGCACCCTGTCGGCGTACGCGTTCTCCACGGAGAACTGGCGCCGGTCGCCGGACGAGGTCAAGTTCCTGATGGGCTTCAACCGGGCGGTGATCCGCCGCCGCCGCGACGAGCTCAACGCGCTCGGCGTCCGGATCCGGTGGGCCGGTCGGCGCCCCCGGCTCTGGCGGTCGGTGATCTCCGAGCTGGAGGACGCCGAGCGGATGACCGCCGGCAACTCGGTCATCACGCTGCAGTTCTGCGTGAACTACGGCGGCCGGGCCGAGATCGCCGACGCGGCCCGGGCCATCGCCCGCGAGGTCGCGGCCGGGCGGGTCAACCCGGAGAAGGTCGACGAGCGGATGATCGCCCGGCACCTGGACGAGCCCGACCTGCCGGACGTCGACCTGTTCATCCGCTCCTCCGGCGAGCAGCGCACGTCCAACTTCCTGCTCTGGCAGTCCGCGTACGCGGAGCTGGTCTTCCTCGACACGCTCTTCCCCGACTTCGACCGGCGCGACCTGTGGAAGGCGTGCGAGGTGTACGCCGCCCGGGACCGCCGTTACGGCGGCGCCCAGGACGCGCCGAAGATCTGATCCTTGCTCGTCCGGGCCCGGTTCCGGTTCGGCGCGCCGCGGGGCCAGAGGCGCGCAGCCCGACGAGCGGGGACGGCGGTCGGGTCAGGCGCCGGCGGAGCAGATCACGCCACCGGCTCGGTGCGGAACGTCCCGCGCAGCGCGGCCGCGGCCCGCAGCAGCGCGGCCAGGCCGGGATCGGTGACCTCGCCCGCGGCCCGGGTCAGCACGTCCGGCGGGACCAGGCCGGCCAGGACGCGGGCGCCGTCGGTGCGGTCCGGCCCGGCGGTCTGGGCCAGCTGGCCGGTGTGCAGGGTCGGGCGGGACTCGCGGACCTCGTCCAGCGCCGCGTCCCGGGCCCGCTCGCTGGTCACCCCGGCGGCCAGCTCCTCCAGCCGGACCAGCCGCCCGAACACCGCCGGGTTGGAGATCTTGGCCCGCTGCCCGCTCATCAGCTGGCTCAGCATCGGCGGGCTCAGCCCGAGCACGGACGCCAGCCGGGCCTGCGAGATCCGGTACGCCGCCAGCAGCCGGCCGAAGCGCTGCCCGAGCGGCTCGCCGTACATCTCGGTCTGGGCGGTGAGCACCTCGCCGACGTCCATGCCACACCTCCCGGGGTTGCGCGGAGCGTTCGCATCTGCAAACATCCTCACCTGTTTGCAGATGCGAATCTAGTACGGAGGGCCGCTCGATGTCACGGATCTTGCGCACGGTGCTCGGCGCACTCGTGGTCTTCGCGCTGTTCGCCGCGACGGCGCCGGGTGCGCTGGCCGTGCCGCCGCCGGCCGACGAGGGCGAGTCCACGCCGGTCATGGTGGTGCTCGACGCGTCCGGGTCGATGAAGCAGACCGACGCGCCCGGCCCCCGCATCGACGCGGCCAAGCGCGCGGTCACCGGCCTGGTCGCCGCGCTGCCGGCGGACGCCCGGGTCGGGCTCACGGTCTACGGCACGTCCACCGGGTCCGGGGCGGGCGAGAAGGCCGCCGGCTGCAAGGACATCAAGCAGCTCATCCCGGTGCAGCCGGTCGACCGGGCCGCCTTCGGCACGGCGGTGGCCGGGATCAAGGCCTCCGGCTACACGCCGATCGGCCGGTCCCTGCAGGAGGCGGCCAAGGCGCTGCCGACGGAGGGGCCGCGCAGCGTCGTGCTGGTCTCCGACGGCGAGGACACCTGCGCCCCGCCGGCCCCCTGCGACGTGGCCAAGCAGCTCAAGGCGGCCGGCACCGACCTGGTCGTGCACACCATCGGCTTCAAGGTCGGCGCGGCCGCCCGGGCCCAGCTGTCCTGCATCGCCGCCGCCACCGGCGGCACCTTCCGGGAGGCGTCCTCCGGCGCCGCCCTGGGCGCGGTCCTGGAGACCCAGGTGCAGCGGGCGATCAAGCCCTACACCGCGGTCGGCACCCCGATCCGCGGCGGTGCCGACCCGGCGTCCGCGCCCACCATCCGCCCCGGGCAATACCTCGACACGTACGAGAAGGGCAGCCGGACCGTCGCCGGCCGCGGCACGGTGAAGTACTACGCGATCGACCTGCAGCCCGGTGACACGCCGTACGTGAGCGCGACCCTGATCCCGCCGGCCGTCCGCGCGGAGAACATCACCGCCCTGGTCGTCAGGGTCACGCTGGTCGACGCCTCCGACGACGACTGCACGTCCGGCAACGCGTTCGCGTCCGCGGTCGCGGTGTTCGGCAAGGTCGTGCCGCAGTCCGCGGTGATCGCGCCCGGGCCGGTCGGCGACAAGGGCTGGGACGAGGAGTGCTCGGACGGCCGGCCGGTCTACGTGCGGGTCGAGCGCAGCGGCAACACCTACAACACCGCCCAGCTCCCGATGGAGATCGCGTTCCGGATCGAGCCGGCGATCACCTCGGCCGGGCCGGCGGCCGTGCCGGCGCCGCTGGCCGCGCTGCCGGCACCGGCCGAGTCGGCCACCCGGCCGGTCGAGGCCGGGTTCAGCTTCAACGACGCGCCGTTGCTGCAGCCGGGGTCGTACGCGGGGTCGATCGGGTCGGGGGAGACCCGCTTCTACCGAGTCCGGCTCGGCTGGGGTCAGCGGCTGGCCTACCAGCTGGTCGTGCCGGCCCAGGCCGGGGTCGGGATCCAGTCCGCCGCGCTCTACGTCACCCTGAGCTCGCCGCTGCGGGCGAAGGTCGAGCAGTCCTCCGGCACCCCGACCTACCAGCTGATCGGGGGCAAGGAGGACCAGAGCATGCACGGCTCCACGGCCGCGCCGGTGCGCTGGTCCAACCGGGAGTCCAGTTCCTCGGCCATCAGGCTCTACTCGGTCGACGGCGACTACTTCATCGTCCTGGACGCGAGCTACCCGCTGGCCCGGCCGATGTTCACCATGCCGTTCCGGCTGACCGTGGCGACGGACGGGGCGGTCGAGCCCGGCCCCTCGTACGTGACCGACCCGGCCGGCTCGGCCTCCCCGGCGCCGTCGGCGTCACCGACCGCCGTCGCGTCGGGCGGGGCCGACGGGTCCGGCTCGCAGTCCGGCACCAGCCCGGTGCTGTGGGGCGGCGCGGCCGTCGGCATCCTCGCCGTCGCGGCCGCCGTCGCCGGGCTGGCGGTCCGCCGCCGGCGCCGGTTCAGCTGAGCTGCCAGCGGTAGCCGTTCGCGGTGCGGACGCAGCGCAGTGACCGGCCGCTGCCGTCCGTCGCCGCGTCCCCCTCCTGCTGCCAGCCGCACGTTCCCCCGTCCGCCGCCGGTCCCGACACGACCGCCGCCCCCGACGGCGACGGGCTCGGCCCCACCCCTCCCTCGCCCGCACCTCGATCGACGAGCAAGGCGACCGTCACCGAGACGGCGATCGCGAGCCCGACCGCCCCGGCCGCGACCGGCCGGTGCCAGCGCCCGGACCGCTCCCGGG
>DATINN010000772.1:0-7403 GCA_035474175.1 Mycobacteriales bacterium
GAGCTGGTCAGCCACGACCCGGCGTACTCGGTCGAGGAGGCCTGCGCGGAGCGGCGGCGGCTGATCCTGGACGCGCTGGACGACACCGCGCCGGCCGTGGTGCTGATCGAGATGTATCCCTTCGGCCGGCGCAAGTTCGAGTTCGAGCTGCTGCCGCTGCTGGACGCGGTGGCCGCGCTGGGCGACCGGCGGCCGCGGGTGGTCTGCAGCCTGCGCGACATCCTGGTGCAGCGGCCGGTCGGGCAGGCCAAGCACGACGAGCGGGCGGTGACCCGGCTCAACGCCTCCTTCGACGCGATCCTGCTGCACGCCGACCCGGCGTTCGCCACGCTGGAGGAGTCGTTCCGGCCGGCCACGCCGCTGCGGGTGCCGGTGCACTACACCGGTTTCGTCGCGCCCCCGGCCCCGGCGCCCGCGGGCCTGACGCTCAACCGGCTGATCGTGTCCTCCGGCGGCGGCATGGTCGGCGAGCCGCTGGTGCGGGCCGCGGTCGAGGTGCACCGCGACCTGTTCATCCGGACCGGGCTGCGGACCACCGTGGTGGCCGGGCCGTTCCTGCCCGCGCCGGTGTGGGAGTGGCTGCAGGAGCAGGCCCGGGACAGCCCGGTGCTGGACGCGGTCCGGCGGGTGGACGACCTGGCCGCCGAGATCGGCCGCTCTGCGCTGTCGCTGAGCCAGGGCGGCTACAACACGACGATGGACCTGCTCCGGGCCGGCACCCCCGCGGTCGTCGTCCCGTACGCGGCCGGCACCGAGGACGAGCAGACCCGCCGCACGTCCCGGCTGGCCGAGCTGGGCGCGCTGCGGATGCTGCCCGCGGCCGAGCTGGAGCACCGCGAGCGGCTGCTGGCCCAGCTCGTCGCCGCGGCCGGGTCGACGCCGGCGCCGGTGCCGCTGGACCTGTCCGGGGCGGAGACCACCGCCCACATCCTCGCCGCGGAGGTGGCCGTCCGATGAGCACGCCCGAGAGCCGGCCCGGGAGCCGGACATGAGCTGGCTGGACCCGGTCCGGGTCGCGCTCGACGAGGGCCCGGCGCGGGTGTTCTTCCGGGACGACGACGCCGGCTGGGGCGACGAGCGGCTGTGGGCGCTGCTGGACCTCTTCGACCGGCGTGCGCTGCCGGTGGACGTCGCGGTCATCCCGGCCGCGCTGCACCCGGCGCTGGCGGCCGAGCTGACCGTCCGGGCCCGGGCCGGCGGGGTGCACCTGCACCAGCACGGCTGGGCCCACGAGAACCACGAGCCGGTCGGGCGCAAGTGCGAGTTCGGCCCGTCCCGTTCGTTCGAGGAGCAGTCGGCCGACGTCGCCCGCGGCCAGGACGTGCTGCGGGACGCGTTCGGCGAGCTGCTCGACCCGGTCTTCACCCCGCCCTGGAACCGCTGCACGTCCGACACCGCGGCCGCCCTGGTCGCCCACGGCGTCGCGGTGCTGTCCCGGGACAGCACGGCCGCGCCGCTGCCCGACGTCATCCCGGAGGTGCCGATCACCGTCGACTGGTTCGGCTCCCGCAAGGGCGTCCGCTGGACCCCGTACGCGCTGGCCGACCGGCTGGCCGCCGCGGTCCGCTCCGGCCGCCCGGTCGGGATCATGCTCCACCACGCCGTCACCGACAGTGGCGAGCTCGCCGCCATCGGGGCCCTGCTCGCGCTGCTCAGCATCCACCCGCACACCGAAGCGATCCCCCTCACCGCTCTCGCGGCCGTCCCCGGCTGAACCCCGACCGGCCGACAAGGACACCGCGAGAGCCCGTCCCGACCCGGAAATCCCAGCCTCCAGCGGGAGACCGGCGACGGACGGGACGGGCCCGTCGCCCGGCTGGCCAGGCCGGGCGACGGGGCCCCGAAAGGAACTGGCCCCGCCCCCGGCATCTCCCTCCGGGGGCGGGGCCAGCGCCATCCCCGGGTCTCTAGCCGAGGCTCTGGACCAGCCGGGCCAGCTCGCGCATGAGCCGCTCGGTCCGCTGCACGCCGTACGCGGCCTCGATCTCGCGGTGGTGCTCGGCGGCCTGCCGGTCGAGCCGGCGCACGAACGCGGTGCCCCGGTCGGCCAGGAACACCGCGACCCGCCGGCGGTCGGTCTCGTCCTGCCGCCGGTAGACCAGCGCGCCGTCGATGAGCCGGTCGACGGCCTTGGTCAGCGTCGGGTGCGGCATCAGCACGGCCAGCGCGAGGTCGCCCATCGAGTGCCCGTGCCCGTCGGAGAGCGCGCGCAGGATCCGCCACTGTTCGACGGTCACGCCCTCGGCCGCCAGCGCCTCGGCCAGCCCGCGGTTGACCACCTGCTCGGCCTCGGACAGCAGGTAGGCGAGGTAGGACCGCAGCGTGGTCTCCGGCACCGGAAGCCCCTCCCCCGACGGCATCTGCTGGCGTCAGGTTACGACCGCGTACCGGACGGCGCGCAGCACCCGGGCCGGGGTGATACTCGATCACGTGGCGGCCAGTGTCCGGGTTGCCCTGGTGGCCCCCGTGTCCGGGACGCTCGGCCTGATCGGCCCGGGCGCGATCAACTGCGCCGCGCTCGCCGCCGGCGAGATCGACGAGGCCGGCGGGCTGCTCGGCCGGCCGGTGGAGCTGACGCTGGTCGACGGCGGCCGCCCGGCGGCCGAGGTCGCCGCCGAGGTGGCCGCCCTGGTCCGCCGGGACAGGGTCCAGGCGGTGGTCGGCGTCCACTCCAGCGACGTCCGGATGGCGCTGGTGGCGGCGATCGGCGCGGCCGTGCCCTACGTCTACACACCGCCGTACGAGGGTGGGGAGCGGGCGCCGGGGGTCTACCTGGCCGGCGAGACGCCCGACCGGCAGGTGCGGCCGGTGCTGCGCTGGCTGGCGGAGCGCAATCGCGGCCGGCGCTGGTTCCTGCTCGGCAACGACTACGTCTGGCCGCGCCGGGTCGGCGCGGCCGCCCGCGACTACCTGCGCGCGGTCGGCGCCGACGTGGTCGCCGAGCGGTACGTCCGGCGCCGGGCGCTGGATCCCGAGCCGCTGCTGGCCGCGGTCGCCGCCGCCCGCGCCGACGCCGTGCTGCTCACCCTGATCGGCCGGGACCTGGTCGACTTCAACCGGGCCTTCGCGGCCAGCCCGCTGGCGCAGCGGGTGCTGCGGCTGTGCCCGGCGCTGGAGGAGAACGGTCTGCTCGGCGTCGGTGGCGACGACACCGGCGAGCTGTACGCGACGATGGGCTACTTCGCCTCGGTCGCCACCGACGCCGGCCTCGACTTCGTCGGGCGCTACGCGGCCCGCTTCGGCCCGCTCGCGCCGGTGCCGGGCGGCCACGGCGAGGGCTGCTACGAGGGGCTGTGGCTGCTGGCCGCGCTGGTGGCCCGGGCCGGCAGCCTGGCCACCCCCGCGCTGGACGCGGTCTGCGAGGGCACCGTCATCGACGGCGGCGGGCGCGGCCGGGCCGTGATGCACGGGCGGCACCTGCACGCGCCGGTGTTCCTGGCCCGGGCCGCGGACCTCGATCTGGACGTGGTCGCCGGCTTCTGAATCTTTTCATTGTCAACCTTTTCTGATTCAAGGAATCGAGTTACCGTTCGCCCTACCGGCCCATCGGTAGGGAGTGCGCGCATGCGACCCTCAGTCCTCCGTTCCGTCGTGGCGGTCAGCGCGCTCGGCCTGACCCTCGCCGCCTGCAGCTCGATCGACTCGTCCGCGGGCGGCCAGGCTGCCGCCACCACCGCGGCCGGCGGCGCCAAGGCCGGCGGGACGCTGGTGGTCGCGCTGTCCGACGAGCCCGATCCGCTCGACCCGACGACCGCGCGCACGCTGGTCGGCCGGTCCGTGTTCACCTCGATCTGCGAGAAGCTCTACGACATCGACGCCAAGCTGACGATCGTCCCGCAGCTGGCCGCGGCGCTGCCGCAGATCTCGGCCGACGGCCGGACCGTCACGATCAAGGTCCGGTCCGGGGTGAAGTTCGCCGACGGCACCGCGCTGGACGCGGCCGCGGTCAAGACCAGCCTGGACCGCGACCTCACGCTGCCGACCTCGGCCCGCAAGAGCGACCTGGCCAGCGTGCAGGAGGTCACGGTCACCGACCCGGCCACGGTCGTGCTGCACCTGCGGGCGCCGTTCGCGCCGCTGCTGGCGCAGCTGGCCGACCGGGCCGGCATGGTGATGTCGCCGGCCGCCCTGAAGTCCGAGGGCGAGAACTTCGGGGCCAAGCCGGTCTGCGTCGGGCCGTACAAGTTCCAGAGCCGGGTGGCCCAGGACCACATCGACGTCGTCAAGGACCCGAACTACTACGACGCCGGGAACGTCAAGCTGGACAAGGTCTCGTACAAGATCATCGCGGACTCGACCACCCGCTTCAACAACCTGCGCTCCGGCGACGTGCAGGTGCTCGACACGGTCGCGCCGACCGACGTGGACGCGCTGCAGGCCGACCCCAAGCTGTCCCTGCTGACCTCCGACTCGCTCGGCTACCAGGGCATCACGGTCAACCTCGGCAACGCCGACGGGATCGGTAAGCCGGCCGCGGCGCTGCCGGCCAAGCTGGCCAGCCCGATGGCCACCGATCCCCGCGTGCGGCACGCGTTCGAGCTCAGCCTGGACCGGGACGCGATCAACAAGGTCGTGTTCCAGGGCAAGTTCGCGGCCGCCTGCGGGCCGATCAGCCCGGACAGCCCGTTCAGCTCCGACGACGCCCAGGCCTGCCCGCAGCACGACCCCGGACAGGCCAAGCAGCTGCTGCAGCAGGCCGGGGTGCGGACCCCGTTCCGGATCGACATGATCGTGGCCAACACGCCGATCGGCACCCGGCTCGGCCAGGCCATCCAGGCGCAGGTCAAGGACGGCGGGTTCGACCTGCGGCTGGTGCCGACCGAGTTCGCGTCCTCGCTGGACCAGACCGACGCCGGGAACTACCAGATGTTCCAGGTCGGCTGGTCCGGCCGCGTCGACCCGGACGGCAACATCTCCAACTTCGTCTCCACCGAGGGCTCGCAGAACAACAACGGCTACACCAACCCGGCCGTGGACAAGCTCATCTCGCAGAGTCAGTCCACTTCGGACAACGACGCCCGGGCCCGGCTGTTCGGCCAGGTGATCAGCCAGCTGCACAAGGACCTGCCGATCATCTACCTCTACCGGGTCAAGAACTTCACCGGCGTGGCCCGGACCGTCGTCGGCGTCCAGATGTACGGGGACGGCCTGATGCGGTTCAAGAACGCCGGGTTCGCCGGCTGAGCCGCGACCGGGCACCGGGCCATGGGCCGCTACCTGATCCCCCGGCTGCTCGAGTCGGTGGTGACGTTCGTGCTCGTCACGATCGTCGTGTTCATCGGCGTCCGGGCGCTGCCCGGGGACCCGGCCCGGGCGCTGGCCGGCGAGGAGAGCACGCCCGAGCAGCTGGCCGCGATCCGGCACTCGTTCGGGCTGGACCAGCCGGTCCCGGTGCAATACCTGCGCTACGTCGGCAACGCCCTGCACGGCGACCTCGGCCGGTCCTCCCGGACCGGCCTGCCGGTGGCGGACTCGATCGGCCACGCGCTGCCGGTGACACTGCAGCTGGCGGTCTTCGCGATCGCGGTGGCGGCGCTGATCGGCGTCGGCGCGGGCGTGGTCGCGGCGGTGCGCCGGCGCGGGCCGGCCGAGTGGGCGGCCAACAGCGTCGCGCTGCTCGGCCTGTCCGTGCCGAGCTTCTGGCTCGGGCTGATGGGCGTGCTGGTCTTCGCCATCGCGTACCCGGTCCTGCCGGCGTCGGGGTACGTGTCGGTGTTCGCCGACCCGTACGAGTCCTTCCGGCACCTGCTGATGCCGGCGGTCGTGCTCGGCTCCGGGCTGGCCGCGGTGGTGATGCGGCAGACCCGCTCGGCGATGATCGAGGCGCTCGGCACCGACTACGTCCGGACCGCGAAGGCCAAGGGGCTCAGCGGCGGCCAGGTGGTGATCGGGCACGCGCTGCGCAACAGCCTGATCGTGGTCACCACGATCGTCGGCCTGCAGCTGGGCGGTCTGATCTCCGGCGCGGTGGTGACCGAGCAGATCTTCGTGCTGCCGGGCTTCGGCAAGCTCATCATCGACGCGGTCTTCACCCGCGACTACCCGATGATCCAGGGGGTCGTGCTGGTCACGGCGACCGCGTACATCGGCATCAACCTGCTCGTCGACCTGCTCTACAGCGTGATCGACCCGCGCGTCCGGGTGGGCGGGACCGTCCTGTGAGCGAGCGCGGGTGCTCGCAGTGCGAGCGGGGAGCGACCACGGCCTGTCGGCCGGCGCTTGCGCCGGTCGGCCTGTCCGAGGAGCGGGCACAGTGACGACACTCGATGTGGTCACTGTGGACAGTGGCGCCGAG
This sequence comes from Mycobacteriales bacterium, assembly GCA_035474175.1. GTDB lineage: Bacteria > Actinomycetota > Actinomycetes > Mycobacteriales > CADCTP01 > CADCTP01. Next base: position 6,296 of record DATINN010000772.1, read on the forward strand.
ACGGTGGTGCCGGGGCGGCGGCGGGCGCTGCGGCGGCTGCTGCGCAACCCGCTGGCGGTGACCGGGCTGGTCATCGTCACGCTGGCGGTGCTGGCGGCGGTGCTGGCCAACCTGGTCGCGCCGTACCCGCCGGACCGGACCGACTTCGCGGCCGTGCTGCAGCCGCCGACCGGCGCGCACTGGTTCGGCACGGACGAGCTCGGCCGGGACCAGCTGTCCCGGGTGCTGTTCGGGCTGCGGTCCTCGCTGCTGGTGGCGGTGCTGGCGATCGTGGTCTCGCTGGCGGTCGGGGTGCCGCTGGGGCTGGCGGCCGGCTTCTACCGGATCGCCGACCGGGTCGTGTCCCGGTTCGCCGACACGCTGCTGGCCTTCCCGTTCCTGGTCTTCGCGGTCGGCCTGGCCGCGATCCTGGGCCCGTCGCTGTTCACCGCGACCACCGCGATCGGGGTGGCCGGCATCCCGGCGCTGATCCGGGTCACCCGCGGCGAGACGCTGCGGCTGCGCGGGCTGGACTTCGTCTCCGGCGCGGTCGCCGACGGCGCCAGCGACCCGGTCCTGCTGTGGCGGCACATCCTGCCGAACGCGGTCAACACGCTGATCGTGCAGGCGACCGTGGCCGCGCCGGCCGCGATCATCGGCGAGGCCGTGCTGTCCTTCCTCGGGCTCGGCATCCGGCCGCCGGCGCCGTCGCTGGGCATCATGCTCTCGGCCGCGCAGCCGCTGTTCCGGCAGGGCCCGTGGCTGGCGGTCATCCCGGGCATCTGCATCGTCGTGGTGACGCTGTCGCTCAACCTGCTCGGCGACGGCCTGCGGGACGCGCTCGACCCCCGGGAGGCGCCGCGATGACCCTGCTGGCCGTCGACGACCTCAGCGTCCGGTTCCGCACCGAGGACGGGCCGGTGCTCGCGGTCGACGAGGCTTCGTTCGAGGTGGCCGAGCGTGAGGTCGTCGCGCTGGTCGGTGAGTCCGGCTGCGGCAAGAGCGTCACCGCGCTCGCCCTGACAGACCTGTTGCCGCGCAACGCGACCGTGACCGGGGCGATCGAGCTCGACGGCTCACAGCCTTCGCGGCAGGCCCGCGGGCGCGACATCGCGTACATCTTTCAAGA
>DATINN010000773.1:0-6838 GCA_035474175.1 Mycobacteriales bacterium
CCCTGCTCGACAGCGGGACGAAGCAGCTGCAGGCGGCCGGGTTCGGCGCGCGCAGCGGGTTCCTCAGCTCGTCCACGGTCGGCGGCGGCAGCTGGCTGGCCCACGCGTCGACGCTGTCCGGGCTCTACATCAGCAACCAGCAGCGCTACCGGACGCTGACCTCCAGCAACCGGCTCACGCTGACCAGCGCGTTCCGGAAGGCGGGCTGGAACACGGTCAGCGTCGAGCCGGAGATCGACCGGGCCTGGCCCGAGGGCCGGTTCTACGGGTACGAGAAGGACTACGACCTGCGCAACCTCGGCTACCAGGGACCGCGGTTCAGCTACGCGACGATGCCGGACCAGTACACGTACTCGAAGTTCCAGCAGGCCGAGCGGCAGCCCGGGCACGCGCCGCTGTTCGCGGAGATCACCACCGTGTCCAGCCACAGCCCGTGGACGCCGATCCCGACGATGGTCGACTGGGACAAGATCGGCGACGGGTCGATCTTCAACGATCCGACGCTGCAGCGGGGCGGCTCGCCGGGGTCGGTCGTCGGCAACAAGGACGTGCTGCGGGCCAGCTACATCAACTCGATCAAATACTCGCTGACCGCGCTGATCTCCTACGTCCAGCGGTACGGCGACAAGAACCTGGTGCTGGTCTTCCTGGGCGACCACCAGCCGTCCCCGGTGCTCACCGGCAAGACGACCCGCGACGTCCCGATCACGATCGTGGCCGCGGACCCGACCGTGCTGGCGAAGGTCTCGTCCTGGAACTGGACCCCCGGTCTCCGGCCCGCCCGCACCGCCCCCGTCTGGCGCATGGACACCTTCCGCAACAAGTTCATGACCGCCTACGGCTCCACCCCCGAATCCCGCTGACCCCGCGGCCCGTTCACGGCAGGAGCGTGAGCGTCGGGACGTGCGTCGGCCGCAGCGAGCGAAAGTGCCGGCGATCCAACGTGGCGACCCGGTCGGTGCCGAACCGTTCGGCGATCGCCAGGACGGAGGCGTCCACGGCGCCGAGCGGGAAGTCGGCGTAGTGCCGGACGAGGTCCGCCATCCGCGTGAGGTCAGCGGGGGCGAGATGGATCAGCTCGAACGTGCCGCGCGCGGCCTCATCGAGGAACGCCGCCTCCACCTTCGGCCACCGCTCCAGCAGCCAGCACACCTCGGTGAGCACGGGACTGGGCAGCAGCTTGCGGCCGGAGAGCTCGGCGAGAAGTCGGGCGCAGTCCGCGTGCCAGCGGTCGCCGGAGTTCAGCGCGGCGACGATCGGACCGGTGTCCAGGACGGTCGCGATCACTCCGCGGCGGAGAAGCGGTCCCGGACGTAGCTGTCGTGGTGCTCGGCCAGATCGGGCGGTCCGTCGACGGCGCCGATGAGCTGGAGGAGACCCGCTGCCCCGGACGGCGCCGGATCGGCGGGCAGCGACAGCTCCTCGTCCTGGCTGACGAGCAGGCGGAGGCGCTGGACCTGGCCGGGACTCAGCCGGTCCACGAGGTGGTGCAGGTCCTCGTAGTCGTACGCCGCCGTGCTCACCGGATCAGTCTAGGGCGACGATCGACGTCCCCACCGATCTTGTGCGAAGCCTGCTCACCATGGCCGGAGACAGTTCACGGTGCCGCGGTCGGGGGCGAGCAAGCCGGATAAAGGGTCAGGTGTGGTGGTGGGTTAGGCGGTGGGCGAGGGTGATGAGGGCTGCGGACAGGGCCAGGGTCTCGACGGCGATGATCGTGAGCGGGCGGCCGAGGGCGGTCGGATGGTCGGCGTCGAAGAGGGTCAGCATCGGCCGCAGCGGCGGCACCGGCAGGGCCAGCTCGACCAGCAGCGCCGCCGTCGCCCCGAACACGACCCGGGACAGCCGGCTCACCACCGGCCGGCTCAGCAGCGCCCCGATCGCCACCCCGGCCGTCAGCGTGATCAGGTGCGCGGCCGCGCCGGCGACGACCCACCCGGGCCGGTCGGAGTTCCCGGCCACCGGCGACCAGATCAGCGCGCCGACCGCCAGCACCACGCACACCAGCGCCGCGCAGAGCAGCCGGGCCAGCCCCACCTTCCACGCACCGCCCACGGTGACCGCGGTGACGTCCCGCTGCACCGGGTCCTCGCTGTTGCTGATCGCCACGGTCAGCCAGATCGCCACCGGCAGCAGCACCGCGGCCGTGAACCCGTAGCAGGCCAGCGCGTCCCCGCCCTCGTCGGCGTTGAAGGCCGCGGTCGCGCCGAGGAACAGCAGCACCGGCGCGGCCCACCGCTCGGCCCGCAGCGAGTCCGCGGCCGCAGCACCCGCCCGGCCGACGGCGTCGACGCCCCGGCCACCGTGCGCAGCAGGGTGGACTTGCCCGACCCGTTGGCCCCGACGAGCAGCGTCACCGACCCGGCCTCGAGCACCGCGTCGACCCCGTCCAGGACCCAGCGCCCGGTGCGGGAGAACCGCTTCCGCACCTCCTGGATCCGGACGCCGTCCACCCCGGCCACACTACTGATCCGGCGTCACCCAGCGCCCGGTCGCGGTCTGCCGCCCGGTGCGGTCGCGCACGGCCGCGGTCCCGTCCGGGCCGCCCGACACCCGCATCCCCTGGAAGTCGAACAAGGGCGCCAGCAGCCGGTACGTGAACGTGCCCGTCCCGGCGCAGCGCAGCACGGACGCCATCGCCAGCGCCTGCAGCGGCCCGTGCACGACCAGCCCGGGGTAGCCCTCGGTCCGCGCGTAGTCCCGGTCGTAGTGGATCCGGTGCCCGTTGTAGGTCAGCGCCGAGAACCGGAACAGCAGCGTCGGCGACGTCTCGATCTCCCACTCGCCCGGCCCGGCCGGCGCCGCCGGTATGTCCGACGTGGACAGTGCGCCCGACGGCCGGCGGTAGACGATGTCCTGTTCCTCCCGGACGACCGTCCGACCGTACTGGGAGATCTCGTGGGTGACGGTCACGATCGTCAGCGGTCCGGACCGGCCCGCCTTCGGCACGGTCGCGGTCACGGCGCTGCGCCGGGTCGCCTCCAGTCCGATGTGGAGGGATCCGTCCACATGCACCCGCCCACCGGCCCACATCCGGCGCAGGCGCGGCCCCGGCGGCACGAGCAGACCCCGCAGCGGGTGCCCGTCCGGGCCGAGGTCGGCCTGGGCCGGCCGGTCGAGCAGGTAGACCCAGTGCCACAACGGCGGCAGGTCGAGCCCGGGCGCCGGCACGCCGAGCAGCCCGGCCAGCGCCCGGGCCGGCTCGGCCGAGATCAGCTCATCCATGCCCGTCCCGCACCTCCGCCGTGTGCGACCCCAGCGCCGGCACCGGGCCGAGCTCCACCGGCCGGCCGGCGACGGTCACCGGCGGCAGCAGGGCCCGCACCGGCCCGCCGGGCGTCGGGACCGCCCGCCACCGGTCCCGGGCCGCCAGCTGCGGGTGCTCGGCCAGCTCGGCCGCGGTCCGCAGCCGCGCGTTGGCGATGCCGATCTCGTCCAGCCGGGCCGCGGCCTGGTCCGCGGTGAACCCGGCCAGCCCGGCCTCGATCAGCCCGGTCAGCTCGTCGTCGTGCGCGACCCGGTCGGGGTTGGTCGGGAACCGGGCCGCCAGCCCGGGCGCACCCAGCAGCCGCGCGCACAGCACGGCCCACTCCCGGTCGTTCTGCACGCCGATGAAGACGGCCTTCCCGTCCCCGGCCGTGTACGGCCCGTACGGGGAGATCGACGCGTGCCGGGCCCCGGCCCGTCGCGGCGGCGTCCCGCCGTAGGCGGCGAACAGCAGCGGCTGGGTCATCCACTCGGCCAGCGCCTCCAGCATCGACACCTCCACCGCGGTGCCGAGGCCGGTGCGCTCGCGCTCGTACAGGGCGGTGAGGATGCCGGTGTAGGCGTACATGCCGGCGGCGATGTCGGCGACGGAGATGCCGACCTTGGCCGGCTCGTCCGCGGTGCCGGTCACCGACAGCACCCCGGCCTCGCACTGGACCAGCAGGTCGTACGCCTTCTTCTCGGCGTACGGGCCGCCGGGGCCGTAGCCGGAGACGTCGCAGGTGATCAGCCGCGGGTGCCGCTCCCGCAGCGCGGCGGCACCGAGCCCGAGCCGGGCGGCCGCGCCCGGGCGGAGGTTCTGCACGAACACGTCGGCGGCCGCGACGAGCTCGACCAGCAGGTCCAGGTCCGCGGCCACGGTGAGGTCGAGGGCCACGCTCTCCTTGCCCCGGTTGAGCCAGACGAAGTAGCTGGACTGCCCGTGCACGGTCGTGTCGTAGTGCCGGGCGAAGTCGCCGGTCCCGGGCCGCTCGATCTTGACGACCCGCGCACCGAGATCGGCCAGCTGCCGGGTCGCGAACGGCACCGCGACGGCCTGCTCCAGCGCGACGACGGTGATCCCGTCCAGGGCGCCGGTCACGCCGGGTGCCGCCGGATCAGCTGGCGGGCGATGACGGTGCGCTGGATCTCGTTGGTGCCCTCGCCGACGATCATCAGCGGCGCGTCCCGGAAGTAGCGCTCGACGTCGAACTCGGTCGAGTACCCGTACCCGCCGTGCACGCGGACCGCGTCCAGCGCGACCTTCATCGCGGTCTCCGAGGCGAACAGCTTCGCCATGCCGGCTTCGAGGTCGGCGCGCGAGCCCGAGTCGTAGACCCGGGCCGCGTGCAGGACGAGCTGTCGCGCCGCCTCCACGCCGGTCGCCATGTCGGCCAGGAGGTTGCCGACCGACTGGTGCTCCCAGATGGGCCGGCCGAAGCTCGACCGCTCCTGGGCGTACCGGAGGGAGTCCTCCAGCGCCGCCTGCCCGACCCCGACCGCGCGCGCCGCGACCTGGATCCGGCCGATCTCCAGCCCGCGCATCATCTGCCCGAAGCCCTGCCCCTCGGCCGTGCCGAGCAGCGCCGACGCGGGCACCCGGAAGTCGTCGAAGGCCAGCTCGCAGCTCTCCACGCCCTTGTAGCCGAGCTTGGGCAGGTCGCGGGAGACGGTGAACCCGGGGCCCGGCGACACCAGCAGGATGCTCACCCCGCGGTGCGGCGGGTCCGCGTCCGGGTCGGTCTTGCACAGCAGCGCGATCAGCTCCGACCGGCGCGCGTTGGTGATCCACGTCTTCGACCCGTTCACCACGTACGCGTCGCCGTCCGGGCGCGCGACCGTACGCAGGGCTTGCAGGTCGGAGCCGCCGCCGGGCTCGGTCAGCGCCATCGTGGCCCGGACCTCGCCGGTCGCCATCCGCGGCAGCCAGCGGTCCCGCTGCTCGTCCGTCCCGTACGCCAGCAGCAGTTTCGCCACCACCGTGTGCCCGCCCATCGCGCCGGCCAGGCTCATCCAGCCCCGTGCCAGCTCCTCGGTCACGGCGGCGTAGCAGGGGGTGGACACGACCGCCTCGCCCCAGGGCTCCGGGATCGCCAGCCCGAAGACACCGAGCTGCTTCATCCGCTCGATGAGCTCCTCCGGGTACGTGTTGGCGTGCTCCAGCTCGCGCACGACCGGCTTCACGTCCCGGTCGACGAACTCGCGCACCAGCGCCACGATCGCGATCTCGTCCTCGTTCACGCGCCTCCTCCCAGCTCGGCCCGCAGCACCGAGGCCGCCGTGGACCAGGTCACCGGGCCCGGGGACAGGCCCGCGGTGCAGTCCGCGATCTTGGCCGCCAGCTCCGCCGGCGTCGGCGGCCGGGCCGGCGAGCCGGGCGGGAACTGCTGCGTCACCTCCACCGTCTCGCCGGTACGCAGTGACACCGCCGCGGTCAGCGACCCGGCCAGCAGCCAGTCCCCGCCCGGCTCCAGCACGGTCTCGACCCGGGACACCAGCTCCTGCGCCGCCGGCCGCCGCACGGCCGCGTCGGTGAACGCGTCGAACCCCGAGTACGGGTCGAGCAGCGCGGTCGCCGCCGCGTACTCCAGGCTGAACTTGCCCTGCAGCCCGGTCGTCGGCCGGTGGTGGATCAGCGGCGCGACGGTCGCCTCGGGCGTGCGCAGCACGATCCGCGTCACCGCGGCCGGGTCCACCGCCAGCGAGGCCAGCGCGCTGATCGGCCGCTGCAGGGCGTAGCAGCAGGGGTAGACCTTGATCGCCAGCCCGCCGGGCACCGCCGGCCCGCCGAGGTCGACCGGGCCGGCCCCGCCGACCAGGCCGAACCAGGCCGACACCGCGGCCGGGTCGGCCCCGGCCCCGGCCGCCGCCAGCCGCGCCGCCCGCACCCCGGCGTCGACCGCGAAGCCGACCTGCAGCGACTTCGCGTCCGTCCCGAACGCCCGCTGCACCCCGCCGGCCGCCGGCACGGCCAGCGCGAGCGCGGTCGCGATCCCGTCGGCGGGCAGTCCCAGCGCGACGGCGGCACCGGCGGCGGCCCCGAGCGCGCCGGCCGTGCCGGTGGCGTGCCAGCCGGCGCGGTAGTGCGACCAGCCCAGCGCGTCCCCGAGCCGGGCCATCACCCCGGCCCCGGCCAGGTAGGCCCGGGCCAGGTCCGGGGCGGCGCCGCCGACCGCCAGCACGGCCGGCACGCACACCACGCTGACGTGCGAGGTCGAGCTCATGTGCAGGTCGTCGAAGTCGAGCACGTGCCCGGCGGCGGCCCACCGGCCGCCCGGGCCGAGCGCGGCCGCCAGCGCCGTCACCGGGTGGTCGCGCGCGGCCAGCGCCACGGCGACGGTGTCGGCCAGCGCGCGGTCGGCCAGCGCCAGGTCGGCCGGCGACGGCCGGTACGCCGCCGCCCACCCGGCCAGGTCCAGCCCGATCGACCCCACGCTTTCGATTCAACCCCACCCACCCCGGTACCGGGTCCCGGCCGGGCCGGACCCACCCCCGAACCCGGGTCGGCCGGGCCGGGGCCGCACCCCGGACCCGGGCTCGGCCCGGCGGGCGCAGCACCCCGGACCCGGGCTCGGCCCGGCGGGCGCAGCAC
>DATINN010000774.1:0-6163 GCA_035474175.1 Mycobacteriales bacterium
GCCGCCTGCGGCCGGGCCGGGTCGGTCGGCTCGCGCCGCCTGCGGCCGGGCGGGGTCGGTCGGCTCGCGCCGCCTGCGGCCGGGCCGGGTCAGGCGGCTCGCGCCGGCCTCCGGCCGGGCCGGGTCAGGCGACCGGCTCCCGCCAGGGCCGGGGCGGCAGCACCGGCAGCTCCTCCGCCGCGCCCGGCGGCGCGCAGATCCCGCCCCGCTCGCCGAGCAGCCGGAACACGGCCGTGCCGAGGCCCGCGGCCAGCACCGACCCGGCCAGGATGCCGACCACGGCCTGCTCGTGCAGGGCCGGGTCGGTGAAGGCCAGGTCGGCGATGAACAGCGCGACCGTGAAACCGATCCCGGCCAGCGTGGCGCCGCCCACGAGCTGACCGCGCCGGATGTCGCCGGGCAGCACGCCGAGCCGCAGCCGCAGCGCCAGCAGGGTGCTGCCGGTGATGCCGAGGCTCTTGCCCACCACCAGCGCGACCACGATGCCCACCGTGACCGGGCTGGTCGCCGCGGTCCGCAGCGTCTCCCCGTCCAGCCGGATGCCGGCGTTGGCCAGCGCGAACACCGGCACGATCAGGTACGAGGTGTAGGGGTGCAGTGCGTGCTGCACCCGCTCGTTGGGTGACACGGTCGATTTCACCGCCAGGCCCGCCAGCCGGGCGCGCTCCGCGGTCGCGTCCTCGGTCAGCGCCCGCGCGTACGGATCGATCTCGTCCGAGTCGGCCGGCGCCCGGGTCGCGACGAGCAGCCCGATGAGGACACCGGCGATGGTGGCGTGCACGCCGGACTCGTAGACCGCGAGCCAGAGGGCCAGCCCGACGAAGACGTAGGCGGGACTGCGCCAGATCCGGATCCAGCGCAGCGCCACCAGAGCCCCGACCAGGGCCGCGGCGATCAGCAACGGCACGACCGACAGGTCGTCGGAGTAGAAGATCGCGATCACCAGGATCGCGCCGATGTCGTCGACGATCGCGACGGTGAGCAGGAACAGCCGCAGCTGGTCCGGGCACCGCGGCCCCACCAGCGCCAGCGCCCCCAGCACGAACGCGATGTCGGTGGCCATCGCGACACCCCAGCCGTTGGCGCCGGGGCCGCCGGCGTTGACGGCCAGGAAGATCGCGGCGGGCAGCACCATCCCGCCCAGCGCGGCCAGGACCGGGACGCCGATCGTACGGCGGTCCCGCAGCTCCCCGACGGCGACCTCGCGGGTGACCTCCAGGCCGACGACCAGGAAGAACAGGGCCATCAGGCCGTCGTCGACCCAGTGCTTGAGGTCCATGGACAGCTGGGCACCGCCGGCGTTGATGCCGATCTCGGTCGCCCACACCCGGTCGTAGGAGCCGGCCCAGGGCGAGTTGGCCCAGGCCAGCGCGAGCACGGTGGCGCTGACGAGGAGCAGGCCGGAGCCGATCTCGGTGGCCAGGAACCGGCGCAGGGCGACCGTCGCCGCGGGCCGGGGCAGCCGGGTCGCCGGTCCGGGCCGCGGCGGCTCGGGAACAGCCTGGTCCGGGACGCGCGCCGGATCCTGGGTCTCGCGCGGCGGTGGTTCGGCGGGCGTCATGGGTCTCCCGGGGCAGTCGGACTCTCGGACCGCCGACCAGGCTTCCCGGCACACCGCCTTCGAGCCTACGGGACGCCCCCGGGGTTCAGTCCTCCGAAGCGGCGCTCGGGAGCTTGTCGGAGATCAGGTCCATCACCGACGAGTCGGTCAGCGTGGTCACGTCGCCGAGCTCGCGGTTGTCGGCGACGTCCCGCAGCAGCCGGCGCATGATCTTGCCGGAGCGGGTCTTCGGCAGCTCGGGTACGACCATGATCTGGCGCGGCCGGGCGATCTTGCCGATCTCCTTGGAGACGTGCTCACGCAGCTCCTTGACCAGCGCCTCCCCGGCGGCCTCGTCCTCGGCGACCGAGCCGCGGACGATGACGAACGCGACGATGCCCTGGCCGGTGGTCGGGTCGTTGGCGCCCACGACCGCCGCCTCGGCCACCTTCGGGTGGCTGACCAGCGCGGACTCGACCTCGGTGGTGGAGATCCGGTGGCCGGAGACGTTCATGACGTCGTCGACCCGGCCGAGCAGCCAGATGTCGCCGTCCTCGTCCTTCTTGGCCCCGTCGCCGGCGAAGTAGACCCCGTCGAAGCGCGACCAGTAGGTGTCCTTGTAGCGCTGGTCGTCGCCCCAGATCGTGCGCAGCATCGACGGCCACGGCTCGGTCAGGACCAGGTAGCCGCCGCCGCCGTCCGGCACCGGGTGGCCTGCGTCGTCGACGACCTCGGCGCTGACGCCCGGGATCGGCCGCATCGCCGCGCCCGGCTTGGACGCGGTCACGCCGGGCAGCGGGCTGATCATGATGGCGCCGGTCTCGGTCTGCCACCAGGTGTCGACCACCGGCGTGCGGTCGCCGCCGATGTTCTTGCGATACCAGATCCAGGCCTCGGGGTTGATCGGCTCGCCCACGGAGCCGAGCAGCCGCAGCGTGGACAGGTCGTACTTGGCCGGCTCCTCGTCGCCCCACTTCATGAAGGTCCGGATCGCGGTCGGGGCGCAGTAGAGGATCGTCACGCCGTACTTCTGGACGATCTCCCACCAGCGGCCGCGGTGCGGGCTGTCCGGCGTGCCCTCGTACATGACGCTGGTGGCGCCGTTGGCGAGCGGCCCGTAGACGATGTAGGAGTGGCCGGTGACCCAGCCGATGTCGGCCGCGGTCCAGTAGACGTCGGTCTCCGGCTTGAGGTCGAAGATCGCGTTGTGGGTGTAGCTCACGCCGGTCAGGTAGCCGCCGGTGGTGTGCAGGATGCCCTTCGGCTTGGCGGTCGTGCCGGAGGTGTACATCACGTAGAGCGGGTGCTCGGAGTCGTGCGGCTGGGCCTCGTGGGAGTCCTCCTGGCGGTCCACGAGGTCGTGCCACCAGTGGTCGCGGCCCTCGGTCCACTCGACGTCCTGGCCGGTGCGACGGACGACCAGCACGTTCTGCACGCCCGGGGTGCGGGTCAGGGCCTCGTCCACGGCCGGCTTGAGCGCGGACGGGGCGCCGCGGCGGTAGCCGCCGTCCTGGGTGATGACCAGGGTGGCGCCGCAGTCGTCGATGCGGCTGCGCAGCGCGTCGGCGGAGAAGCCGCCGAAGACGACGGTGTGCACGGCGCCCAGGCGGGCGCAGGCCAGCATCGCGACGACCGTCTCCGGGATCATCGCCATGTAGATGGCGACCCGGTCGCCCTTCTGCACGCCCAGCTCGATCAGCGCGTTGGTGGCGCGGCAGACGTCCCGCAGCAGGTCCGCGTACGTGATCGTGCGGGTGTCGCCGGGCTCGCCCTCCCAGTGGAAGGCGACCTTGTCGCCGCGGCCGGCCTCGACGTGCCGGTCCACGCAGTTGTACGCCGCGTTGAGCTCGCCGCCGACGAACCACTTCGCGAACGGCGGCTGCCAGTCCAGCACGGTGTCCCAGGGCTTGGCCCAGGACAGCCGGTTGGCCTGCTCCTCCCAGTAGGCGAGCCGGTCGGTCTTCGCCCGCTCGTACGCCTCGGCCGTGACGTTCGCGGCCTCGGCGAGGTCCTTGGGGGGCTCGAACCGCCGGGTCTCCCTCGACAGGTTGGAGAGTGTGGCGTCGCTGCTCGTCTCGGTCACCGCGCTCCTCCCGGTGGGCCGGCCCTGCGCTTGGGCCGCTCTCGTGCTGGACCTTATGCCCGAGTCGGCGCAGGGGTCACTCTCCGTCCGGCCCGAGCCGCCCAACGGCCTCCTCCCCAAGCCGAGCGGCCCGCTTCACCCCCCGCCGCGGCCCCGTCGGGTCGGGTGGCCCTGTCGGGTCGGGTGGCCCTGTCGGGTCGGGTGGCCCTTGGGGTCGGGCGGGCCGCTTCTCGCCCCGGAGCGGCCCGCGTCGCGAAGCGAGCTGGCTCCCTGGGCCAAGCGGTCCCCGCGGCCGGCTGAGCGGCCGCTGCCCAGCCGATCGGCCGACTCCGGGCCGCCCGGTGCTCAGCGGCCCAGGATCTGGCCCAGTGCGCCGGCGCGGAACTCCTCGATCTGCCGCTGGATGTCGACCGCGGGCTTGCTGGTGGCGTACCGGCTGCGCCGCAGCGAGTCCCGCAGCTCCCCGAGCCGCGAGGTGAACGTGTCCAGCTGCTGCTCGGGCGGCAGCTCCAGCACCGGCCGCAGCCGCTCGGCCGCCCCGTCGAGATCACCGCTCTGCACCAGCGCCGACGCGGCGTCGACCAGCGCGAGCATCTCCGCGCCGTAGAACCGGTTGGACGCGCTGCCCACGTCGAACAGCCAGATCGCCCGGTCGGACGCCGCCAGCGCCTCCTTCGGCTCCCGCAGCCACAGGTAGGTGCTGCCGGCCATGTAGCTCTGCTGCGCCTCGGAGAACCCGAGCAGCCCGCCGACCTCATCCTCCCCGGCCCGCGCCCGCTCGTCCTCGGCGGCGTGCAGCGCGGAGTGCGCCTCGTCCGTCCGTCCGAGCCGGGCCCACGCCCGGGCGCTGAGGCTGGCCAGCAACACCCGGGCCGAGTCCGGCGCCGCGAACCGCAGCCCGTCCGCGGCCAGCCCGGCCGACTCCTGGACCCGCCCGTCCCAGTACGCGATCTTGCTCTGCGTCGCCCGCACCCACGCCCGCAGCCCGTCGGAGCCCGCCAGCTCCGCGCACAGCCAGGCCGTCCGGGCCTGCGTCTCGGCCTCCCCGTGCCGGCCGAGGTCGCTGGCCATCCAGCCCAGCAGCCCGCACAGCCGCCCGGCGGTGAGGTAGAGATGGCGGCTCTGCTGCGGATGCTGGCGCCCTTCCAGCAGGGTGAAGACCCGGTTGCGGACCCGCAGCGCGCCGAGCAGCAGCGGCAGCGGTGGATTGCCCAGGTAGTCGCGCGAGATGCGGCGTACGTCCTCGTCGAGCTGCTCCAGCGTCGTGGAGCCGACATTGGTTGCCTCGGCCCACTCGCTGAACTCGGCCGATTGGCCGGCTGCGTCCATGATGACCTCCTCGTCGGACCTGATGCCGGTCCCGTTCAGCTCGGTGGCGAGCAGCCGATCCCGCCGGTGCCGCCGGGCGGCCGCGGCCGCGTCGGGGCTGGTCGGATCGAGCGTCACCGCGATGTACGGCGGGTCCGGCAATGGCGGTGGTACGGGCCGGGGCACCCGCTGCTGGAGCCGGGCCGGCCCGTACGAGCCGCCCGGGTAGGCGTCCCATCCGGGCTGGTCCGGCGGGTCGTCGTGCCTCTTCGCGTCGTCCCTGCCCCGGGCGTCAGGGACCGGGCTGGATCGGACCGGCTGCGGTTCGTCCGGCTCTGCGGACCGTCCGTCCGGCTCGTCGGGCCGCGCGTCCGGCTCGTCGGGCCGCGCGTCCGGCTCCTCGGGGAACGGCAAGATGACCGCGCCGCCGCGGACATCCGGACCGCGCCGCCCGAGCGGGGTGGGCTCCCGACCGCGCGCACTCGTCCCGCGGCCGGCCGCCCGCACGTCGGCAGCGATCCCGGCAACGTCCGCACCGGCGTCCCCGGCACCGGCCGCTGCCGTGCTGCCGCCGCTGATCTTCGCTGCTGCACCGCTGGCCGGGCCGAGTCCCGATGTCGCACGGTCTTCGACGTCAACTGCCGCACCGTTCTCGACGTCTGCTGCCGTACCGTTCTCGAGGTCTACTGCCGCACCGTCGGCGGCGCCGGCGTCCGGTGCTGCACCTCCCCGGCCGGCGTCCACTGCGGCACCGTCTACGAGGTCCGCTGCCGATAGGGGACCGTCCTGGGCTGCGGCAGTCTCTCCGGCATCCTGAGTGCCATCGGTCCCGTCGATTGCCGCCGCGGCAGGGCGGCTGCTCTCCGTTGTCGTGGCGCTCTTGGCGGTCTCCGGCCCGGCACTCCTGGCGGGTGCCCGCGCCGCAGGACGGTCCGTGCCGGCCTGCGCTGCTGCGCCGCTCGTACCAACCAGCGTCGCGGCTGCGTCGGCGGCGATCGGCGCCGAGGGCCGGTCCCTGTCGTCCTCGGCTGCCGGCCCGCTATCGCCGACCTGCGCTGCGACCTCGTCACCGGCCGGCTGCGTCGCTGAGCGGCTCGTCTCCGCTGCGGCGCCGCGCGATCTCACCTGCGTCGCGGCACCGTCTGGAGCCGCCCGCGTCCGGAATCCGTCGTCGGCTGCCGCGCCGCTCGTCCCGACCTCCTCCGAGGCGACGCCGCCCTCCGCTGCCGCGT